>NZ_LN889803.1:205893-432339 GCF_900009145.1 Planktothrix tepida PCC 9214 | reverse complement strand
CCCTGTTCCCTGTTCCCTGTTCCCTGTTCCCTGTTCCCTGTTCCCTGTTCCCTGTTCCCTGTTCCCTGTTCCCTCATAACTGATAACTATCCTTGTAATGCCACAACCCAAACTAACAGGAAAGCTTCTGTCCATTCAACAACGGCTCCATAAGTATCTCCGGTGTGTCCTCCCAAACGAGCATTAAACCAAGCACCGCTTAAAATGGCGATCGCACTTCCCCCTAAAGCTAGACCTACGCCCACTAACCAATAGTGGGGATGAAGAATCACGATAATCCCGCTTAAGGCGATCAACAATAACGCACCGGGAACTAAATCCCAGGAGGAATAGGGAGTATCCTTGTGAAAGGCTCCTTTTCCAGTGGCTTTCAAATAGGGATAACGAGCGATCGCCACTAACTGTCCCCAACGTCCCCATCCAGCCACCGCCATTAAAATTAAGCCTCGATCCGCACTCAAATCTTGTAAAGCAGAAACTTTTAATAAAATAATGGCGATCGCAGCCATCACCCCGAACGCCCCCGTCACACTATCAGCCATCACCTCTAAGCGTCGATTCGGATCAGCCACGGCTAAACCATCGGCCGTATCCATGGCTCCATCTAAGTGTAAACCTCCGGTGATGCCAATTCCTGCCAGAATTACTAACACAGAACGGGTTAATACCGGACAACCGAGTAGGAATAATCCCCCATCAATTAAGCCTAAAATTCCGCCGATTAATACCCCAATCACCGGGGCAAAACGGGCAATTCCGCGAAACTCCAACGTCCAAGATAGGGGAATGGGAAAACAGGTATAAAAGGCAATTGCCGCCGCTAACGCTGTACCCTGTCGCTGGAAAAATTCAGAAAGTGATCGAATCAGCTTATTATCTGACATAGCAAAAAATTAAATTTGCGTAGATCTATAAATATTTTCTAGGTTATGCCAGAATTGAAATAACAACTTATGTTTTGTCTGAGTCAAGTCAAAACATCTCATCGGAGTTTGCCAACTCCAGGGTTGTTCAATGACACATCTGCTCGAAAACGAATCCATCCTTTTTAATTCCTTACGATTATTTTAGGTGAGAGAAGGAATAGGTGAGTTACAAACCCCGATTGGACAGTTGTAGTTTTGCTACAATGACAACATCTACCATATCAGTGAAAAGCATGGTTCTAATGATGGGTAGGAATAGCTTGAGTGTTGTTGAAGAATTTCCATAAAATTCTGAATTCAGCATTGCTTTTTCCTCAATAATTGTTAGAGTAAAACCATAAGATCAATGGCGGAGGAATAAAACAATTAAGGTTCATAATTGGGAAGGCGTATCGGAATTAACGACCAGTACAGCCAGACACCTTTGTTAGTAATTCCTCTACACCTAGGGATGGGATAACTTTACAACTACAGATTTGATTCAACAGAATCATTGCCATTCTGTCATTCACAGATTACATCTGAGGCTTTTGCTCCATGAGTTACGACCAACTAAACTACAGGGTGTCTGCTCCGTGCATTATCGATACGGGTATCGTTCTCAATAAGCGGGATATGCAAAAACTGCTTGTTGATTTAGGTCGTGTCCGTTATTTGCATATTCA
Source organism: Planktothrix tepida PCC 9214 (assembly GCF_900009145.1). Lineage (NCBI taxonomy): Bacteria > Bacillati > Cyanobacteriota > Cyanophyceae > Oscillatoriales > Microcoleaceae > Planktothrix > Planktothrix tepida. The sequence goes on along the minus strand of NZ_LN889803.1, from coordinate 430,748 downwards.
AGACGGACAAATATGCACCGAAGCAGAAGGATACATCCTAGAAGTTTTTGCTAATCCACAACAAGCAACATTAGTTGCCAATCATTCGTTGTATTTGAATGTTTATAGTTTTGATTACTTAGAACTCAAACAGTCTCCTGACAAGGAAACTTATTTTGATCTAGTTCAAGAAGGGGGGCGTTTATTAAGATTAATTCCTTTAAACAATCCCTTACAAGAACAATTTAATCGCAATTTTAATGCAGCAGCTTTAGATGCGGTTATGGATCAAGTTTTGTCTTCTAATTGGGATACTCAAATTGATGAGGATGACTGTCCGTTCTAAGGGATAAAAGCAAGAGAATCTGAATTCTTAAGGCTCAACTCAGAATTTGAACTTTGTTGTTTCAACAGAACCTTAGAATAAAAAAGGAACGGGGAAAATTATTTTTTACCCCGCTTTTTCCAAGCTGTTTTTTGAGTTTTTTATGTCACACCCTTTTTCCTTTGAAGTTCAGGCGTGCTGTAGTCAAACAAAAGCCCGTGTTGGGTTATTTCATACCCCTCATGGTTGGGTTGAAACCCCCCGATTTATGCCTGTGGGAACCTTAGCCAATGTCAAAACCCTGACTCCAGCCCACCTGAAGGATGCAGGTGCCCAGATGGTTTTATCCAACACCTATCACCTGCATTTACAGCCAGGGGAAAATATTGTCGCTAGGGCTGGAGGTCTGCATCGATTTATGGGGTGGGATGGCCCGATTTTAACGGATTCTGGGGGGTTTCAAGTCTTTAGTTTAAGTGAAATTCGCACCATCACCGAAGACGGGGTAACGTTTCGTTCTCCCCATGATGGGAAAATCATTAACTTTACCCCAGAACGTTCTATCCAAATTCAAAATGAATTAGGGGCGGATGTGATTATGGCCTTTGATGAATGTCCCCCCTATCCCGCCAGTCGAGAAGCAGTTTTAAAAGCCACAGAACGCACCAAACGCTGGTTAGAACGTTGTATTAATGCCCATCAACGTAGCGACCAAGCTTTATTTGCCATTGTACAGGGGGGTATTTATGCGGATTTACGACAAAAAGCGGCTCAAGAATTAGTTGAATTTGATTTACCTGGATATGCCATTGGTGGGGTAAGTGTGGGGGAACCTGTAACATTAATTGAAAAAATTGTTCAGGTGACAACGCCAATTTTACCCTTTAATAAACCCCGTTATTTAATGGGGGTAGGAACCTATCGGGAAATGGCTCAAGCGATTGCTGCTGGGGTGGATTTATTTGATTGTGTCATTCCCACTCGTTTAGCCCGCCATGGCGCAGCGTTAATTAAGGGAGAACGATTGAATTTAAAAAATGCTCAATTTCGAGAGGATTTTCAACCGTTAGATGAAACTTGTCCCTGTTATACCTGTCAAAATTTTAGTCGGGCGTATATTAGTCATTTAGTCCGAGCTAAGGAACTATTAGGCTATACGTTAATCTCTATTCATAATGTTACCGAATTGATTCGGTTTACCCAACGCATTCGAGACGCCATTTTAAACCATCGATTTGCAGAAGAATTCCAATTTTGGTTAAGTCCAGCACCGGATACTGAAACCGTTTTAGACGAAGTTGAAATCAATAAACGCAGTCACGGCTAACCCTCCCCCGTAGTAAGTGCTTCAGGGCTTTCTTCCCCCTATCAAGGTTTCAATCCCTACCAGGGATTAATGGTTATTATTGAAAAATGGTCGTTCTTCAGAATTATGTCGCGAGGGCGGCTACTAATCGCCCTCTTCAACTAGCATTAACCGTTGTAAGTGCCTTCTATAATTTTCCTGAAGTTGAGGACTTTGGGGGAAACCCCGCCCCTACAACTGATTATGCCCCTCGGTTGACCGCAGTTTCAACTTGTTTAAATTCTTGTTCCAAACGTTGTTTTAATTTGTCGGGGATAGGACGGTTAGGATAGGAACTATAATGACCTGCTAAGGCATTGAGGGCGGTTCGCATGGTGGTAAAGGACGAGAGAGTCGTTACAGAGCTATCCCGACGGTAACGGGCAATAAATTCGTTAATCACCTCGCGGGCTTCACCTTGAGCTTCTGCCTTATTCGGTGCATCTTCAGGTAACAAGATAGCGGTTCTTAAGCTATCGACAACAGCTAAAGTATCTTGAGGATAATTGCCTGTTAAGAGTCCAGAGGGACTTCCCCCACATCCGACTAAGGTAATGGCAGCTACAAGAACAAGAGCTAATAGGCGAGAAATGTATTTTTTCATGAGCTTTATTAGAATTGGCATTAAAAATTATAGTCAAAATCCGGGTCTATTCTATCTGAAGGAAGGAATAAACTGCTAAAATGGGGGATGGGATCAGGGTCAAACGTCCCAATTCTAATACTTGATTCAGCTTGAATTGTTATCTTAAAAATTAATTAAGATTTAGAATTGTTTAAAAATATTTCAACTTCTGTTAATGTCGGTTGAGCCGCAATTGCACCGGGTTTTGTTGTGGTTAATGCCCCAACTGCACTGGCAAACTGTACCATTTCTTCAGATATTTTAGCATGATTAATCGATTCTATTCCTAATTTACAGAATTGATAAAGAATTCCGGCTGTAAATCCATCTCCGGCTCCAGTGGTATCTGCGACAGGAACAGAAAATGCGGGTAGTCTTCCTGAATTTCCGGCTAAATAATAGGCACAACCTTGTTCTCCGGCGGTGACAAATACGCCTTGAATTTGTAACTGTTGGGCGAGGGCTTCTGGTTCTATGGTATTAAATAATAATTCTGCTTCTTCATTCGTTAATTTTAGGAAATCCGCATTTTGAACAACATTTAAAATCAGTTCCATCGCTTCATTCGGGTTTGACCAAAACATCGGTCGCCAATTTATATCAATAAAAATTTTAACTTGATATTTTTTAGCTAACTGAATTGCTTTTAAAATCGCTTTTTGGCTTTCTGGGTAGGCTAATTCTAAGGTTCCTAAAACCAGAAATTCTGCGGTTTTAAATAATGCTTCTGGAAGGAGTTCTGCTTGTAAATAAGTATCTGCAAATTCCCCTGTGTCTCGTTCTCCAAATCCTGCAAAACTGCGATCGCCTGCTGTATCTCTAACCACATAAACAATCCGAGTCGGTGCGTTAGAATGGCGTTGAACCCCTGTAATATTAACACCTATTTCCCTCAATAATTTCACTAACTGTTCTCCGGGTGCATCTTCCCCAATACACCCGATAAAAGCCGTCGAAATCCCCAATTTAACCAATCCACACGCCGTATTCGCTGGCGCACCTCCGGGGTAATCTGTCCACGATTTAACTTGTTCTAACGGTTGTCCTAATTCATTGGATAACCGATCAAACAACATTTCACCAATACAAATAACTTGAGGATTATTCATGATTTTTAATAAAAATTAACCTTCTCTATTGTAGGGTGCGTGCGCGTTGCTTACGCACCATCCCAGTTATAATAAGTTGTCACTTGACAATTTAAACACAATAAACTATAGTTTATACAAGCTCAAATTTTTATGTCTAGGAAAAAACATCCTAAACTAGAGATTGAAGCAGCCTTGAAGTATGCCGAACAAAATGGATGGCGTATTGAAGTGGGCGGATCTCATGCTTGGGGAAAAATTTACTGTCCTTATAATAACAACGATTGTCGCTGTGGAGAATTTTGTATTGTCAGTGTTTGGAGTACCCCTAAAAATACAGGCAATCATGCTAAACAAATCCGTCGTGTGATTGATAACTGCACCGTTCATCATCAAGCACAAGAGGAAGAGGAGAATTAAAAAATGCCAGAATATGATTTTATTTTAAACTTTAATCTTCCAGATACTCCGGTAAATCTTGATAATTTTTTAGAGACTTTAGCAACAGAAGATTGTGATGATGCCTTAATTGGAATTGGGAAAAAGGGGCGAATTGCTCTCAATTTTATCCGAGAATCCCTATCAGCAACAGAAGCGGTTTATAGCGCAATTCGAGATGTAAAACGGGCTATTCCCCAGGCAATTTTGACTGAAGTTAGCCCGGATTTTGTGAGTTTAACCGAGGTTGCTACATTACTCGGATGTACGCGACAAAATATTCGTAATTTGATAATCAAGGATGAACTAAACTCTCCACAACCTATCTATGGGGGAACGCCTTCGATTTGGCACTTATCAGATATATTGAACTGGCTATGTGAGGAGAAAAATTATAGAAATAAAATAGATCCGAATTTATTAGAATTATCTAAGGTTAATAAGGATTTGAATATTGTTAGGGAGTGGGAAACAGTTGATTCTGAACAAAAGCAAAAAATGATTGATTTTTTTAGCCCAATTTCTGTTTAATTGATCATTTTTCGTTGCTAGGTAGAACCTAGCAATACTTTAATCAGGCTCTGCCTGCTGTTAACAAGAGGCAGAGCCTCCTTGAGTAAATTCCCTGGTAGAACCAGGGAACTAGAGGGAATTAAACAATATAAGGAGAATCAATGGCCTGTGCTCGATTAACGGCCACTAAGGTTTGATAGAAAATTGCCGCAATTTCCGCACGGGTGACATCTTTTAACGGGTTAAAAACCTCTTTTTTCGGGTAATTGACAACCATATTTAATTCCGTTGCGGTAATCATGGCATTAACAGCAAAAGCTGGAATTTGAGCACGGTCAGTATAAACACTCAAATTAGTTGGTGTTCCTCCCGTTAATTTCAACCCATTCACTAAAGAAACAATCGCCTGAGAGCGAGTTAAATTTTGATTCGGTCGGAAGGTTTTATCAGGATAACCCGACAGAAAACCTGCCCGATTTGCTTGATTAATGGCTTCTTTCCCCCAGAAATCTGCGGGGACATCGGTAAAAGCCGTTGCTTCCCGAATGGGGGTGAGTGTAAATGCTTTCATCAACATTGCAGCGTGTTGGGCACGAGTTAAAGTGGCATCGGGTTTAAAGGAACCATCGGGGAACCCGCTAATAATCCCCATATCCGCTAACCGTTCAATAAACGGTCTCGCCCAGTGAGACGCAATATCGTTGAATTTTGCGCCACCCGGAGCCGGAGTCGGTGTGGGAGTTGGGCCAGGGCTGGGTGCAGGGGTGGGGGAGGGCGTTGGACTTTGATTGGCACTCAATTCAATACTTCCTAATGTCCGAGTTGGGTTAATTTGATTTCCCACCGAAATTAAGGTAAATTTACTGGCATTTTGCACATCATATTTGCCATTATCAACAAATACATTGCCACCATTATCTTGAGGATTACCCAAATCTGGAGCAGAATCAGCAATCACCGTTAACCCATCTTGAAGATTTTTCTTAACTTGATTTTTTCGCAATACGGGTTTAGATTGTCCTGATAACACCAACCCAGAGCGGTTTTCCAGAATTTCATTTTCAATAATTAATGGAGCCGCAGAAGCTTGCACGGCGATCGCATATCCGGTATTTTGGAATTTATTCCCCCGAATTTCTCCTTTGGCATTTCCCGCTAAAGCGATACCATTTCCCACATTTTGAATAAAATCACTATTGAGTACCGTAGGAATGGCTGTTCCTGTCGCAAATAAACCTTCTCGTTTGGATTTTGATAAAGTACAACTGGCAACGGTACAATAAACAGATTCTGCCCAGATTCCGGTTCCTCGCGTTTGCTCATTGGTGACACTGACACCCTTAACCGTCGAGTTATTTTGCATCAAAATCGTAATATTCTGAGCCGCTGCACTAGGACTGGTAAACGTGCCACTCCCGACAATCACAACATCTTGGCCTTTGGTAGATTCGTTCCCCAGAATCGTGACTCCCGATGGCACAATTAACGGAAAGACTTCGCCACTGGCTGCGTTATAGCTTCCTGGGGCGACTTGAATCACGGTTCCTGATTGGGCACGACTAAGGGCTTTAGCAATGGTTTTTAAGGGGTCAGATTGCCCACCTGTGGCAGAATCATTGCCTGTGGCAGAATTAACAAATAAGGTGGCAGATGCAGCCATCGGTACAGTTTGAGTCACGACTTGTAGAGTTCCTTTAACGCGAGTAGGACTAATAATATTTCCAAAAGAAGTTAAGCTGGCAGTTCCGGCATTTTGAATATCAAAACCGCCATTATTGCGAATGGTATTTCCCCCAGGAGTTTGCACGGTTCCCAAATCGGGTGTGGCTTGATTTAAAATTACAACGCCATCGCCACTATTGCGTTCAATTAGGTTTTGACGTAGAATCGGTTTAGCGTGATCTGCAATTAACAATCCAGAGCGATTTTCTACAATAGCATTATCTCGAATTAAGGGAGCAGCTTGATCTTTAATTGAAAGACCATATCCGGTATTTTGAAAGATATTTCCTTGAATTTCTCCTTTGATTTCTCCTTCAATGGATACGCCATACCCTTCATTTTGAGTAAAAATACTATTGAGAATTTGAGGATTTCCTGAACCCACTGCATAAATCCCTTCTCGTTTGCATCGAGTCAAGGTACAGTTGGCAATCACAGGAGATTGAGATTCAATCCAAACCCCAGTTCCACGAGTTTGAATATTGGTGACGGTTACACCTCGCAATTGGGCGTTATTTTCCATCAAAATTGTAATATTTTGACTCGCAGCGCTGGGACTGGTATAGAGTCCATTTCCTTCGATTAAAATGCCACTGCCTTTACCTGATTCATTCCCAATAACAATGACCCCAGAAGGCACAATCAGGGGGAAAGTTTCACCACTGGAACTATTATAGGTGCCAGCTTCTAGGTCAATCGTAGTTCCAGACTGAGCTTGAGACAGGGCTTTTTTTAAGGTTTTAAAGGGGGAATTTGAGTCCCCAGAACTGAAATCGTTTCCAGTAGCGGGGTTAACGTACAAAGTTACCATAATTGTGTTTTTGATTAAACCGTCTGCGCTTTATCCTAAGCTCTGTTACACCTCCGATGTTAGGGATTCGGTCAAAAAAACGGAAAAATTTAATTTATTTTAATATTGTTCTGTTGGTTATACCTTGAGGGGGTTTCAGCCATTATCTAAAGTTAATGCTCTGTTTTTGGGAATTTCAAGATGGGCATAGCCCATCCTACTTTTGCTTAACTGTTATAGGTACGATTACGCCATTTAGAAAGTTGAGATTCTCCAAAGCAAGCTAATCCTTGCAATTCTAAAACCCGTTTTTGCAAAGCGTCAATTAAGTTATCTTGTTCTTGCAAATAGTTTTTCAAAGCATCATAATTAACCGTTGTATTCGTCGTTCCCTGATGTTGTGTTTTAGTAGAAACTAAACTCGCTAATTTTTGTTCCATTGTTGCTATTTGAGCTTTTTGAGTTGCACAAAGATGCTCTAGCTGGGAATAACTTTCTGTAGAAATACTGTGAGCTAATTTTACTTCTAATTCCGTAATTTTTTCTTGTTTCATTTGGAGTTGCGCTAGAGAACCATTACTTTCGTTAAGTTCTTTTTCCAAGGCTTCAATTTGCTGAGTTAATTGGGCTTGAATAGTGCGTTGTTGTTCTAATTCGTTTTGCAAAGTTTGGTGAGCTTCTGCCGAAATTTTTCCGGCTAATTCTTGTTCTAATTCAGGAATTCGATTTAATTGAGTTTGTAATTGAGCAATCGTTGATTTTTGTTGTTCTGATGCTTTTTGTAAAGCTTGATACACTTCTGCATCAACGGTTTGTGTTACTTTTTGTTCTAGTTGATGGTGTAGATTAGTAATGGTTTGTTTTTGCTGTTCCGCTTCTTGTTTCAAGGCTTCATGGGTTGCAGAATCAACGGTTTGCGCCAGTTGAGCTTCTAATTCTGATATCCTAGTCAGTTGCTGCTTTAACTGTTGAATTGTATTAGCTTGTTCTTCAACTTGTTGTTTTAAGGCTACATTCTCAGAGGAAAGAGCAGAAGACTCTACATTAGAAGTTTCTACCGTTTCAGAAGAAGTGGAAGGTGCTGTTTCTGGAGTTTTGGTGGATACATTTAATTCCCCTTTTCCTAGGCGTTCAAATAACTCAGATTTGGAGACTCCTAATTCTTGAGCCAAGGATTCTATCTGTTGTGCTGAATCAGCCGTTAATGAAACCGTAACTTTTACTTTGTCACTAATGGCAGAAGCAGGACGGGGAGTAGAAGGAGTGCGTTTTTTTCTATTGGTGGACATGAGACTATATTCCTTAAAAATTTCACTTAGGAGACAAAAATTTTAGATTGTGGATGTTATCAGAAAAATTCAACCCAAAATCTAAAAGGGTTTATCCCAAATTCATCGATTGCATGGCGGTAGACTTTCAATCGTGAGGTGTGCATCTCACTGTTGCAGAGGATAGATGTTTGTAGGGGTTTCAGCTTTAATCTGTTACTAAACATAACCCCCTAAAGTTGTTAACTGTAAAAACGAAGTCAACAGGAGAGTTAGGTTAGATGGGTTTGTGGCGGGATGTTACCGTATCCGTCTGCCTGCTGGTTCAAAACGTTGACATTTTGAATTCCTGTTCAACATTATCCTGCAATAGCCTACATTTAGAAGTATAGGGCGGTGCAGAGACAAAAAAGTGTAAATTTTGTGAAGCAGAAGGCAGCCAATCTATGGAATGGGTATATAGTGCTACGCATTAAAGTTTAGGACAATTTTCTAAATCCCGAAACTCATTGACCACTTACTGCGAAGCACTGAGCCTGTCGAAGTGTTCCCTATTCCCTATTCCCTATTCCCTGTTCCCTAATGATCAATATGAGCAAGTTATGACATTACCCCTAGGTTTGCTTATCAATTAGATTAAAAATTTAAACCCATCGGATATTAATAAATGTTAAACTAAAAGGTAAAGTACATAACAGGTCAAGTAAGGACTAACCATGTTATCTCAACCTATATTTGATGATCGTGCGCTGAATGAGTCTTTGTACCAAGCGTTGATTGAACGTTTCCGTGAAACTCTACCCTCCTCAAGCCAATCTCAACTGTTAGAATGTAGCTTTGGTTTTGCTCCCAGTCCCACCGGAGTCAAAACCTTTTTTATTGTTACCCCTTCTTTGCAGGTCGCTGAACAGTTGTTATCGAACATACAGCAGATTGTTGAACGAGTGCAAACCTTAATGGTTGGAGTTGGACAAGTGGCTCTGTGTATTCAACCACACAACAACCCTGTAGAAACCCCTAACTCATCCCCGGTTTGTCACCCGTCCCCAACCCTTCATCCTCAATATATGATGTGTAAGATCTTCCCGGTTAACAGTGAACCGCCCAATTTAGAAGATTAAACTTGACAAGAACCTATTACCCTTATATCTATTGGAGGAAACCCGGAACAATTAACGGGTTCTGGTGCTATTCTCGTTACCTTCGGATTCAATCACTTCACGGACTCGATAGATAGGTCGATCTTGAGACTCATGATAGGTTCGCATTAACAGTTCAGCTAATAAACCAAAACAAAACAGTTGAATTCCGGTAAGGGTCAGTAATACTGCAAAGGTGAGTAAAGGACGATCAGCAATTCCTTCGCCCAAAACCAGTCGAATAAAGGTCAAATAAATACCAACAATAATTCCAAAGGCAAAAGCCAACATTCCTAATAAACCAAAAACGTGCATAGGTCGAGTCAGGAATTTTTTGATAAAGGAAATTGTTAATAAATCCATCACCACCCGGAAGGTACGATCTAAACCATATTTACTCTGACCAAAACGACGAGCATGATGGTTAACCGGAATTTCAGTAATTCTCGCGCCTTCAATAAAGGCTAAAGCGGGTAAGAATCGGTGGAGTTCTCCATAAAGTTTCATATCGGCGATTACCTCAGTGCGGTAAGCCTTAAGAGAACAACCATAGTCATGTAGTTGTACCCCAGTCATCTTACTAATCAGCCAGTTCGCAATGCGAGAGGGAAGTAAACGAGTGATTTTGGCATCTTGTCGATTTTTACGCCAACCACTGACGACATCAAAACCCTTACCCAACTCTGTCAGAAGTAGAGGAATATCTTGGGGATCATTTTGTAAATCACCATCAATTGTAATAATCACCTGACCTTGAGAATACTTAAATCCCGCCGCCATTGCTGCGGTTTGGCCATAATTGCGGCGGAGAATAATGGCTTTGAGATGAGGATTGGTTGTGGCTTCCTGTTTCAGGAGTTCCGTGGAACCATCGGTTGACCCATCATCAACACAAACCAATTCATAATTTAAACCCAAAGAAGTCATATTACTATCAATCGCTGCTATCAATCGGGGTAAACTTTCGACTTCGTTATAGATAGGTACAACGATAGAAACAGCTAAGGAGTGAGAACCCAAAATTAAATCTCCATAATGTTTCTGAGGTTCTGGCGTTTTTAAAATTGGGGGTTGTGAAATATCCATCTTATCCTCTAAGTTCTTACAAAAGGAAATAGTTGTATTAGGAAATTTTAGGAACACATACACGTTCATTGAGTCTTGTCTTATCTAGGATAGAGTTAGTAAAAAAAACACAGTTAGAATCAGATAGAACTCTATCCTTCCTAGAAAATTCAGTTCCTGTGGGAAAGATTAATTGGAGTGCAGGAAAAACAGTAGCTAGAATATCCTTGGGTTAGCCTGTAGATAATTTCTGACTATAAAATAACTGAGGAAACCAATTATATCAAGTGTCTCTTGAAGATTTATCTTTTCGGCTTAATCCCAATATTAGGATAACATCACCCCAGGAACCAAAAGCTTGAGATGAGAAAATTTTACTCAGGGGTGGTAGATTTTGTTGTCGGTACAGCCGGAGTTACCTTAAATACTTGAATAGGCTGAAATTCAAGGCTACTAAATGTTTTTTCCTGTTCAACTTTAAATTGTTGTCCAGCTACTGTGGTAAATACTCGATTCATCCCCTCGGTTTCGTTGCAAAATAGCCAGCAAACAAACCAAAGATTCGATTTTAAAGGTAAGGTTCTATCGAACTGTTGTTTAATATAATCTGGGGTTAACTTGTCCTGAGAACCCGGATGATTCAGTAAATGAACTTTATTAGGTTCGGGATAATAGCGAGGCAGAGATAGAGGGAAAAAGTCTGGAGTAGAGTGCATGACTATCAAATCATTAGGTTGCTGATTTTGGTAAATATATTGGGTGGCTCCTTGCCAATCATTTCGATATAATTTCGTGTAGTAATCGAAAAGGCTGCCTGTAACGCCAATACAGTAAGCAATGGCTATGGCGATCGCTAACGGTTTTTTCCAATTCCAAATGACAACAAATCCTGCTGCTATAAGAATGAGAAAATAAGGAGCAACAAACAAAAGATAACGAGTAAACCAGATGGAATTTTTATAATAAGATAAAAACAACATTAAACTAGCTGGAATAATCGCCCAAGTTGCCAACCAAATCAACCGTTCTGAAGGATGTTTACTAAAAATATTTAATAGGGAAATAACTAATAAAACAATCAAAATCGCAGTAAAACCAGCATAGAATAAAATAGAAAAAGTTTTTACACTCAATAATTGATTTAACAATGTAGCATCTGTTAACTGATTTTTATTTAGAATAATTTGATTAGATTCAAGTAGATTTCTCAAAGGCCAGTATACGGTAAATTGGGTTAACATCCCAATAATTTGAGTCACTCCAGGTTTAGAATAGTCAGCAACTTGCTTCTCCATAAACTCATTTGCTCCACCTCCTATGGTAAGTGCCCAGAAGATGGGAAGGAAAAATAAACCGATAATTGATAAACCTCCAGCAGCAGCCAGTAATACTTGACGCTGTTTGCGGAATTTCCAACCCAATAAAACTATATCGGCCACCAAAATTAAAATATTATTAGCATTCGTTAAAATTAAGAATGTTCGTGCTATTGTCCAACCCGCTAAAGCTTTATAGGAAGGTCGTTCTAAAAAGTAACTGAGGGCTAATGTTCCCGCTACACTCAAGAAGGTAATCACGGTGTACATCCGAATTTCTTGAGCGTGATTAATAAATAGAGGAGAAACACTGGCCATAAATGCGGCAATTAATCCGGTAGACTTTCCGACAATGCGACATCCCAACCAATAAGTAAAGTAAATACTCCCTAAACCAAAAATAATCGATAATCCTCTTAACCAAGCATCGCTATCGCCAAACTGCATCCAGGCTTTCAGGAGTATGTAGTAGAAGGGGCGGACGTAAGGGAGAGTAAACTCAAATGATTTAGCATCACGAATACTAAGCATTTCATCAATCCACACGCTTTCGGTACTGAGTTGATATAACCGCAGTCCTGTAGCCAGTAACAGAATCAATAGAATCGGTATCTGTTTAAATAAAAGTTGTTGAGTATTTTTACCATTAGAAGACAATGTTAACTTAGGATCAATCTGCAATTTCACTGAGTGTCTCTCCTATGTGAGAAAATTTGGGGAGTTGTTTGACAAAAAACAATTATAGCAATCCTATCCCGCTTCTGTCACTCTCCGAAAAGTCTTGCATTTTCTTCTGAATCCTAGAGCCTAGACAGAGCAAGCGACCACACCTTTTTTTACGAGTAGAAATTCTGAAGAGCGCGAAATTGGCTAAAATGCGATCGCCCCATCCCAGATCGTTGACTATAACGTGGCTTTGGAAATTACTAATCATAGGCAAAACCGGAGAGTGACAGAAGAGGGATAGCTTCAAGTGTAATCTAAGATTTTTTGATCACTACTCTAAGCCAGATCACTTAAACTATATATCAAAAGTCTACAAAAGAGGATAATTTGATGCAAATAGATGGGTTTTTTATTCTGAAGAAAGAGGATAATTTATCCTAATTATCAGATAATCTTTCTTCAGAAGGATGAATCCACGATCTTGATTTGGCTAACGTAGGAAAGATAAGATTTATTTCTTAAAAATAGAGGAATTTAATATGGCTTTCCTACGAATTGAAGATTTTGATCCCCATTACAAAGATGCGTTTGATGGAGAAGAAATCATTGGCTTAGATGTATATTCTGATGTCCAAGAAGAAAAAATTGGCAGTATTAGCGATATTTTAGTCGATGAATCCGGTCATTTTCGGTATTTTATCGTTGATTTAGGCTTCTGGATTTTTGGCAAAACAATTTTACTTCCGGTCGGTCATTCCCGAATTGATTATAAATCTCAACGGGTTTATACTAATGGATTAACCAAAGAACAAGCAACCCATCTTCCTTCTTATCAGCACTTAGAAACGAAAGGATACGATTACGAAGAACAAGTCAGAAAAACCTATCGTCTCCCTTATATGGGTGAAGTTCCCATTCGCAGTGATCAGGAATATATAATGCCCAATACGAGCGAAATTCAGTCCGCGCCTGTGTTAGATTGGAAAACCATCAATCCTGACCATTATAGTTATGATCTTGAACCGAATTTATATCGATTAAATGAACGGGATCATCAACAATTAAAACGATATGAAGAACGGTTAATTGCCAATAATTCCCTCAAAAAATCCCATTCTATAATTCGTTAGTATCAGAAAATAAGGGAGGAAAGGCGGTTAGAGGTGTTAAACCTGATCACTGATTACTGTTCTTTAATCTTTCCTTCTCTCCTCTTTAGGAAAAACTTAAGGTTCCTTGTTCTCCATCCAGATGAGCCATCCGACCAACGGGTAAAATAGCATTCGATCCTTCATGACCGAAGGGTAAATTAGACACAATTGGAATTCCTAAATCGCCTAAGCGATCGCGTAATACCTCTTCTATGGTAAAACTATTAGGATTTCCTTTAGCTTCACAACGACTAAATCGTCCTAACGCAATTCCTTGAACCCCTTTAAATGCACCCACCATCCGCCAGTGAGTTAACATTCGATCTAAACGATAGGGTTCTTCATTAACATCTTCTAAGGCGATAATGGTATTGGTTAAATCCGGTTGATAAGTTGTTCCTAATAAATGAGTCGCAACCGTTAAATTAGCAGGAAATAATCGACCAGAAGCATAACCTTTGATCCAACTTTCCCCTTGTAACACTTCAAAATATCCCGTTTCAACACCTTCAAATAAACGTTGAATTGACCAATCTGGTTCAGTGGCTAAGGTTGTTAAAACAGGGCCATGAATGCCGATAATGTGTGAATGATGGGAAAATGCCCATAATAATCCTGTGATATCAGAAAACCCAATTAAAAATTTAGGAATAGTCGCAATTTTAGCAAAATTATCCCAATTCCATCCTTCTAATAATCGAGTTGATCCAAACCCTCCTCTAGCGCACAAAATACCCCGACAAGTTTCATCTGTTAAGGCTTCTAAAAGTTGTTGTCGTCGGTTTTCATCGTTTCCGGCTAAATATCCCCAGGATTGATCAAAACCCGGTGTAAATTCGATTTTATAACCGTGCGATCGCCAAATTTCAACTCCTTTTTCAAAAGGTTCCCATTCTCTTAACGCGCCACTGGGCGCAATTACTCGTAATTTATCGCCCGGTTTTAATCCTGGAAAATTGGTCATAATTAATGATATTATTAATAATAAAAAGTCCTGAATACTTTACGATGAAATAACCTGAAATAACCAGTGTTCAATGCGATCGCCTAAAGCATCTAAAGAATATTCTGTTTCCGCCTGTTGACGACAGACAAAACGGTCAATTTGATCTAACTTTTGAATAGCCTGAACTAACTCATTAATATTATCCGGTTCCACTAACCAACCTGTTACGCTATCTCGAATAATTTCTGTTGGCCCTCCTCGGCTATAGGAAATTACAGGAACGCCACAAGCTAAGGCTTCGATCGCCACATTTCCAAAAGCTTCTATCCAGCGATGGGTCATCACTAAAGCGCGACATTGACGAACTTGTTCTTGAAGTTTTTCCGTTGATAAAAACCCTAAGTATTGAATCGGAGCATCGGAATAATTTTGAACAATGGTTTGCCAGTAAGCTTCATCTTGAATTTTACCCATAATCATTAATGGAATTCCCGTTTTTTGGGAAGCAGCAACTGCATCTTCTAAACCTTTTTCGGGAGAAATTCTACCGACCCAAGCTAATTGATTTTTGGGTTCTGCACAAAACTGATATTGAGATAAATCAATCGCATTACTTAAACAAAAATAACCCTCTTTTAACCCAAAAGTTTCTGCTTGACTATGGGTATGAAAAGCAATGGAACCCGGACACTGTTGAATGGCTTGATGAACAGCTTGATCCATGACATCGCTTAAGGAACCCATACTGACTAAATGGATTAATTTACCTTTAAAAAAAGGCGTTAAAAATAAAGGCAACCAATCATAAGCAAAGTTCAAAATAATATCATATTGATCAGCAACTTGTTGAGCATAATTCCACAAATTCGTTAACACGGAATTATCAGGCAAAATCACCGGATCATGACGGTTTTGGGTTTGGGCTAAAGTTTGTAATTCCCCTGGAATTTCTACTATTGAAAAAGACTCTAATTGAGACGTTTCCGGGGCTGCAATCGTAACTTTATGACCTCGTTGGCGCAGAACTATTGCTAGATTTAAGACTGTTAATTCTACACCCCCGCCCAATCCAGATCCCAACGGCCCAACGGGAGTTGATACCAATAATACTTCTAAGCGTTGATTCATTGAAAATCAAGGTTTGAAAGGAAATTTAAAATCGCAAGGAAGCCTAAAGAGCCTCTCCCATACTGAGGGCGATCAGGCAAGATTATGATCCAGTCCTATCAAACTTTTCCGCTCTCGTCATCCCTAAAATGGGGAGAAGTTGATATTTTTCGCACCGTGTATTTGGGAAAGGTATTGTTGGATTGAATTGAAACTCAACCCAACCCCTAATTCCTCAGTGAATTAACGACCTCTCGGTAACGTTAGTCCTTCCGCCGCTACCCGATATTCTTCAACATTATCACTAAAATCAATGGGTAAAACGGCTACCACATTTTCATGGGGACGAGGAATAATCACCCAAGTTTCTAGTGCTGCACCATAGGCTTTTTCAACCGCCGCAATTCCGGCATCCATGGCGGTTTTAACTTCGGAAACATCTCCCCGAATCATAATTGTAAACCGCGCACTTCCTGCCCGAATATAGCCCACCAACGTTACCCGACCGGCTTTTACCATCGCATCTGCTGCGGCTAAAACACCGGGAAATCCTTTGGTTTCTAAAGCTCCAACGGCTTGCTGTGACATTTAATTTCTCCTGAATTAATTAGACTTTAAAGGTGCTGCGATTGAATAGTTTTCGCAAAATTAGAAGTTAGGTTAAGTGCGGAAACGTTCACTTAGTTCTGTGTAGCCAATTGACATAACATCTACAATGTTCTCAGGGGGGTTGGGAACAACGTAGTAAGTAATTAGTGAACAGCCAAACGTCTTTTCTGCTGCTTCAACACCAGCTTGGACAGCAGGAACCACTTCCGATGTTGGGCCACGAACTGCGACGATAAACTCACCCCGTTCTGCTAAATCATAGTAAACAAGGGTGACTCGCGCAGCCTTGACCATCGCATCTGCTGCGGCTAAAACCCCTGGAAAACCCAGGGTTTGTATGACACCAACTGCCTCTGGCATTGAAGTCTCCTAGTAAGAACGGAACGCATCAAAACCATTGTACGACTGAATGGTACCGTCAAGATTAAGATAGGTTTCGGGTTTCTGGTCAGGGACGGCTGAGGTTCACGATATAGAGTAGCAGTAAGGGATATCAATATCAATTTATCGATTATCACCCACCCAAAAACTCGGCAAAACATCAGATTTTATATTAAAATCTAACGGAAAATTGCTTTAATTCTGATGGAATAACTGCCCCTTTTTCTGTTATAATAGCGGTAATTAATTCAGCAGGAGTTACATCAAAAGCTGGGTTGAAAAATTCCACGCCTTCAGGACAAATTCGAGTTGAACCCACTTGATAAACTTCTGTTGCATCTCGTTCTTCAATTGGAATTTCATCTCCGGTTGCTAATTTAAAATCAACCGTTGATAACGGTGCAGCCACAAAGAAGGGAACGTTATGGGCTTTTGCCACAATGGCTAAACTATAGGTTCCTATTTTATTAGCCGCATCGCCATTAGCAGTAATTCTATCTGCTCCCACAATAACAGCATCAATTAACCCCTGTTTCATACAATGAGCAGCCATATTATCGGAAATTAAAGTAACAGGAATTCGCTCTTGTACACATTCCCAAGTTGTTAATTTTGCCCCTTGTAAACGAGGACGGGTTTCATCCGCATACACTCGATTTAAGCGTCCAGAATTCCAAGCAGAACGAATCACCCCTAAAGCGGTTCCATAGCCTCCTGTTGCTAACGCACCTGCATTACAATGGGTAAGAATGGTTAGTTTTTCAGGTGTTTTAGGTAATACCGTTAATCCAGCTTCTCCAATTGCAAAACAAGTTTGAATATCGTCTTCTTTAATCGTATTTGCTTTTTGAAATAAAGCTATTTTAATATCATTAATTGTTCCAGGGGTTTCTATTGCCGTTTTCAACATTTGATCAATCGCCCAGAATAAATTAACCGCCGTTGGACGAGTGGCGCATAAAACTTGGGCAATCTCTTCTAATTGGGTTAAAAATACTTGACGGTCTGAAGTGCTAATCTCCTTTGCACCTAAATATAACCCATAAGCAGCGGCAATTCCAATGGCAGGTGCACCCCGAACAATCATTGTTTTAATGGCTTCTGCCATTTGTTGATAGGTTGTAACTTCTATTCGGGTATATTCATCGGGGAGACGGGTTTGGTCGATGAGTGAAGCGCGATCGCTTTCCCAAATAATGGGATCAACTTGAGTTAGATTTGAAGTCATTTTGGCGATTAAATTTAAGCGTAGAATATTGTTACCAGTTATTTAATTATAAACCTAGAGTGAACTCTAAGCACTAAAGAATTAAGGGTTAATTTTGTATTGGCAATCTTGATATTGCGATCGCTTATGATGATCCCGATAAATTATAGTCAAAATCAATGTTGCGATCGCAGATAAAATCAGGGAAGTGCTTAGACTTGCGATAGATATTGTCATCCAAAATCACTATCAGGTAAATCACTGATTTATTGTGTCTGCCATCACTCAAAACCCCTGATCTATTTCACACTCAGATCAGGATAATATCACGGTAAACCGTAAGGATAAATGACACAATTTTAAAGATAAGGCTAAGTCTTTGGAGTGCTTACTTATGGCTACTCAATCTTCCAACAAAGAACTGCGGCCCAACCCTTTCATGGCCTACCGTGATCCCGAAACGGGAAAATGGATTGTTGTGAAACCCGAAAGCGGGGATGTTGAGGTAGCCGCAGCATAAAGGATAACACGGTTAATGAGAGCGGTTTTTTTCCCTCATGGGTGACGGGGTGATGGTGATAAAGGTTGCATCCTATAACACGACCCAACCCACAGTTAACTGTATTTTCCTATTGTCCCTGTTTGTGATTAGTATTTTGTCCTGATTGCGGATTAACCAATCAGAAACGACTAAAACCGCAGACAGTTTTTCCCAAAACGAACGAGATAACTGTGCCATTTCTCGAACTGTCTACTGCACCCGATGCACTTTAAGCTTAATTCTCTGATATCAGCTTTGTCAATAGAATCAACCAAAACTGTAAGGGTTAAAATAGTGTCACATTCCCTAAGCCAGAATCTTGTTGATCTCGGTAGAGTATAAACATCGAGTCAAGTTTATACCCATGAAATCCAACCTAAATTTTACCGATACTTTTACGTCTGAGTTTACTACTAATTGTTCTCATTCTGGTGACGTTTCTTTAACTCTTTCAGATTTACAACACATTATAGAAAACATGAACACATTTACTGGGGATGAGTGGCTGTCATTAGCACCTGATATTGATCAAGGAGAACTCTATCGGGATTGGTTTATTTGGTATGATGCTGAAGTCACTCAAGGGTGGGAAGCTTACGATCATTTAATGAATTGCTGGTTTGAAGCGGAAGATTTAGAAACCGTGAAAGCCACCATTGATTTGATTGAAAATTCCAGAACTGTTGTTCCTCTTGCTGCTTAATTTTGCTAAATTTAAGTCATAAAAATTTATGATCATTTCCAAAAGGGGCGAATTTGCCCCTATATTTTTGAGAAGTTAACGTAAACCTAACCAGGTAAATAAATCCTGATGGGTAAAAAATTCCAATACAATTAACAGAACAAATCCTACCATCGCAAAACGGCCATTAGTTTGTTCAGCATAGCGAGTCCAACCCATTGCAGGTTCGGGTTGAGGGTTCGGTTCGTCCGGGGTAGCTGTAGAAGGTGTTGGAGAAGTCATGGTTGTTTTTCTAACTCTTGAATTGATTCAATTAGCGATCGCACGGTTTCTGTCCCTTCAGAGGGTTCAAAAGTGAAAGGAAACTTACCTCGCATCAGTACCCGCATTCCGACGGGCCCTAAGCTGAGTAACCCCTTGAGATCGCGGAAATAATTCCCTACTACCATTACAGCAAATTTGCGCTCATCGACCCAACCGCCCTGTTTTACCAATTCCAGTAAGACTTTGCGGTGACGAATGGCACGACTCGCATCGGCGTCTTTGCGTTCTAGGATTTCATGCTTAATTTTGGTAATCTGATCTAGGGGAGCGACTTCCATCGGACAAACAGAATTACAGTTAAAGCAACGGGTACAGCCCCAAACTCCCTTTGTGCCTTCGTTATAATGTTCGAGGCGTTGTTCGGTTTTAGCATCCCGCAAGTCCGCCACCATCCGTTGAGCTTTGGCTAAGGCGTGGGGGCCAACAAAATTGGGGTTAACTTCGACGGCGTTACAGTCAGAGTAACAAGCGCCACAGAGGATACAGTTGCCCATTTGGTCAAGTTTAGCCCGTTCTTCAGGAGTTTGCAGAAATTCTCGTTCAGGAATAGCCCGTCCTGCGGTACTGACATAAGGTTCAACGGCTTCTAGGTTGTCCCAAAAGCGGTTCATCTCCACAACTAAGTCTTTAATAACGGGTAAATTCCCCATTGGGGCAATCGTCATTTCTGGAATATCATTGAACTGGGATGGCTCAGAATTCGCCTCCGCAATTTTTTGTAAACGGGCAACTTCACTGCCAATATTTTCTTTACAAGCTAAGGCAGAACGGTTATTAATTCGCATCGAACAACTACCACAAATCGTATTGCGGCAGTTTTTTCTAAAGGCTAAGGTTCCATCCTGTTCCCATTTTATGCGGTTAAGACAGTCCAGAATGGTATTTCCCGGTTCAACATCGAGGAAATAACTTTGTACTTGGGGAAAAGAATTAGGACTTTGCCTAACAATATTAAACTTAATTTCCATGTTGTTACACTGATGCAGGTTTATCGAGTATTGATCACACTCGTAGTGAGTCCTTTAGGACTCTCTTAGCCCTAAAGGGCTTACTACTTATTCTACTTCTGACCATAACCGTTCTAATTGATAGCGCCAAGCGGTTAAGGTTCGTTCTCGATCTTCTGTACTATTGGTTAAATCTCCCATCACCCCTTCTGCATAAAACCGTTCTAAATTTTGTAAGGTGGTTTCCATTGATTGTCCTTGCTGTTTCGCCACTAAAATAATTTCTTGAATTCGATTTTCAATCAGTCGATTATAATAATCTGAAAATCCGGCTTCTTGAAGAGAAATTAAATTAGAAACCGCTCGGTTAAAATCGTTTTCTGTTAAGGTTTCTCGGTTATGTTGAAACACAGCCCAAACCACATTTTGATGAATTCCATAGCGAGTTTCTTGAGTTTGATCAAAATTCGCTTCTAAGAGTTGTTCTAAAATTAGTTGAACTTCTTGAACTGGAGCAATGGGAAGTAACATCCTTAACCAACTTTGATTTTCTGATAATAAGACTAATAAACGAAATTGCTCGGTTTCAACTTGCCATAAACTCGCTTCAATTTGACTCACGGCTGTTCCAAATCTAGCGGTTAAAATTTGAGTAATATCTGTAATTTCCATAAAATTTCCTACAAAAAGAACGTTAACACAGTAGAGGCTTAGTTTAGGGAAGCCATTGGGGATGGAACCCTAAAAAGGGTAATTCTTCGGGTTTAACTTGAGGTTTAGATCCATCGGTCGGTGTATCAATGACGAGAGGTAAAATCCAAATTCGACTGGTTTTAATGGTATCTCCTCCTTGGGTTTTTGTGGATTGTTCCAAATCATCGGGTTCCCCAGTTTTGATAACGGTCTGATCAAACAGTAAGGCTAATCCATCGGGGGATAAACTGATGTTGATTTCTTGTTGATTGGGTAAAATCACAAAGGGAATCACTTGTTTAGTTTTGATATCGATCGCAACAATATAAGGCTGTTCTTGATAGGTTTCGGGATTATCCAAAACTTCAGTAATTAAACAATATAAAATACTGTTACTGGAATCAAATTCAGCACTGATAATATTGCCAAAGGGGGGAGTGCGATAAAGTTCTTGTTCTTGTCCTTGGTTATTCACCACAAATAGTGATCGCGTGCCATCGGGATTAAATTTCACCATTGCTGCGGCACTTCCATTGCGTGCAAAGCTTAAAACTTGACCGAATTTTGGTAAAAATTCTAACGGTTTAGCATCGGGTTTTAAGGGTAAAATTGTTGTTAAATCAGGCCCTTGAGCAATCACAACGGATTGACTATCGGGTGCAATTAAAAAGTCTCCACCCTGAGCATTTAAAGGTTTAGGAGATTTCCCCTTTTCAATAAACCAAGGACTCGCATCATTAGGATTAGTTTTACTCACCCGTTGTATCACAATTATATTGCCATCGGGAGATAAATCAAATTTTAAATTCCGATAATATTTGTTATCTAAAAGTTTCTCAATTTCCCCTGGAGGTTGGACGGATTTAGAATTATCTTCGGGAGATTGAGGATTAATTCCCGTTGTCACCGTATATAATTCGGGTTCAATTAATCCTTGTTTTTGTCCGGTTTTAGGAATCGCTGAAAATAGAATGTGATCCCCTTTGGGATAAGGTTCAAAATCTAAAACCACTAAATTTTCAGGGGTTAAAGGTATCGGTTTAGGTTCTTTTTGACTCAGATTAACTAAGATTAATCGTCCTTCTTCGTTTCCCTGAATTCCAATATAAGCAAAAGCCCGATCTCGACTGCGAAAAAATCCTGTAAAGGGTGCAATTAATGTTCCTTGCTTCTCTCCATATAAATGATCTCTAGCACCTTTTAACTGCACACTAAAGGGTGTTCCATAGGGAACGGGTTCTGATAAAGTATAGGCCATACGTCGTCCTGCCCAACTAATTTTACCCGAAAGAGGCGGATCAATTTGCAAATTTTTCTCAACACTTTCTCGATTCATGGGTCGATTAAAGGTCATTAAAAATCCCATATCTTCCGCCCCAATTTGTTTATTTTGCCAAGTAAATTCTTGAACTTGGGGAGTAGTGCGATCACCTGTTAATAAAACAATTCCGATCAAAACGGTTAAAACAACCATTAAAATTAATGCTGCTTGATCTAACGGCTGAACCCATTTTAAAGTCTTGAACTTGCTTGTAAAACTATTCATAAATCATCATCCCAGATTTTAACTAACAACTAACAACTGATAACTGATAACTGATAACTGATAACTGATTTAATAGTCGTAGGGATTTTTAGGAGGAAGAATGGCTTTAATGTTTTGAGCTTTAATGGTTAATTTGCGTTGATTATTAAAAGTTTCTGTATACATTTCTCCTTCTATTTCTAACCAAGTATCTTGAGCATATAATTGTCGAGATTTGCCTTCAGGAAGTAAAACCGGAAGCCCGACCGGGTAAGCATCCGCCGCACAACAGGTTAGAATAAATCGTCCTAACCAAATATAATTTTGGGGTAAATCAGGAGGATAAATGACAAACCCAGTAACTTTTGCTTTTTGACCTTTATAAGCATCGGGTTCAGGATTAACATTCAGTAATCTCACCCATTCAATTAAGGAACGATTTTCCGGTTTAATGGCGGTTCTAAATTCCTGGGGTTGAGCACGAGTCATGGGTAAAGATTCCGTTAACCCGCGTTGTAATGCAGCTTGAGCTCCGAACATTTGGGGGGTGATCAATAATCCCAAACAAGCTGTAAAGATTAATAATACACTACTCCACCCTTTGGGAAATAAGGTGATATGTTGTACCGTTGGGGATGAAGTTTCTTGAATTATTTGTTTAGCTTTTAATCCCCCTAACACCAACAATGTCACACCCGCAGCAACGGTTAATCCAAAATAATTGGGATGAATGAGAATATAAAGTTTTCCAGTGATCCAATATTTTAATAATAAAATTCCCCAGAGGAATAGAGCGACAACATCTAACCAAGGGTTGTCTAATTTAGTGGAAAATTGCTGATAGAAATGGATGATTTTTGGCTTTAGATGCGTCATGGTGTGGAGAACTCCCAAGCTCAATTAACTGAAATTCAAGTTAACCGCTAGGGTCAATAAAAAGGTTAACTGAAAAGCCAGAATAACAAGATAAAAAACCGCCCTGGGTTTAAAAACCGATAATATTAAACCAACGGTTTTAATATCAATCATTGGCCCAAAAACTAAAAAGGCTAACAGTGCTCCACTGCTAAATGCAGACGAGAAAGAGAGGGCAAAAAATGAATCAACGGTTGAACAAATGGAAACGATTCCCGCCAATAATAACATCGCTAAAATTGATGTCACCGGACTTTGACCTAAATTGAGAATAAATTCACGGGGAACCGCCACTTGAATGAGTGCAGCGATAAAACTTCCTAAGACTAATACTCCTCCTAATTCTCGAAATTCCTGCACCATATTTTCTAACATTGAACCCCAACGTTCTTTTGTGGGAGTAAAAAATATTGTTTTCCAAGGTGCACGGACAGGTTTAACAGCGACAGGTGCTTTTTTTGCGGGTTTTTTCAGGAGTTTTTGAGTTTTCCAAGCGGGAAGGGACTCTAGGCGCAGACGTTCTTCGGACTCCCCTAAAAAATAGGTTCCTGACTGAAGCAAGGAAGCACCTTTAACCTCAGAGTCAGAGGGTTGAGGAGGGTCAACGATGGGTAACGCACGGGCGATAGCGGGTTGAACAATGGGCCTTAAGTCCTTCTGGACACTAAAAACCCAGCCTAAAATCGTAGCAATGGTTAAAGAAAATAAAACCCGTAAAATGACGATTTCCGGTTGATCTCGAAACGCTGTCCAAGTTGACCAGATGACAATGGGGTTAATAGTGGGGGCGGCGAATAAAAAACCAATGGCCACCGATGAAGGAACCCCTTGCAATAGTAACCGACGGGCGACGGGAACGTTCCCACATTCGCACACAGGAAACAGAAACCCGACTAAACTTCCCACAAACGCCCCTAGGAGGGGATGGGGAGGAATATAGGATAAGAGTTTCTGTTCATCGACAAACCACAACAGCAAACTGGAAAATAACACCCCCAAGAGTAAAAAGGGGATCGCTTCAACCAGTAAGCTGAGGAATAGCGTAAAACCGCTATTAAATTGATGGATGAATGTTGCTGACATCCGTTACCTATGCGGAGAATAACGCACTGTTATGATCCAGGGGATCAATTGGAGCAGGGGACTTGAGCCATTTTACCCCAATCAGTGCTTTATCCAACTTAGCAGATCGGATGGCGGAATTGTTCAATGTGGGACGTTAGGTGTCAATTGTTGAGTCAGTTAAAATTAAAAGCTGATAACTCCCTCAACTCGTGATTAATATGACCAACGAACTTAAACAAGAAGCGTTAGAACTTCTCAGAACTGCTCTTAATAATAAAACTGCTGAATTTAGAGACGGACAATGGGAAGCCATTCAAACTTTAATTGAAAACCGTTCCCGTCTTCTTGTGGTTCAACGCACAGGTTGGGGTAAAAGTTTAGTTTATTTTCTCCCCACTCGCTTGTTAAGAAATCGAGGATACGGCCCCACTTTGATTATTTCACCGTTACTTGCTTTGATGCGAAACCAAATTGCAGCCGCCGAACGAATTAAGCTTAAAGCAGCAACTATTAACTCCACAAATACAGAAGATTGGGAACAAGTTAAAAATCAGTTACTCGCCGATGAAATTGATCTTTTATTGATTTCACCCGAACGACTTGCTAACGCAGAATTTCGAGAAACAATACTCTTACCTATTTCTAAAAAAATCGGTTTATTTGTTGTTGATGAAGCCCATTGTATTTCTGACTGGGGGCATGACTTTCGCCCGGATTATCGTCACATTGTTAGAATTTTAAATGATTTACCTTCTAATATTCCTTCTATAGCAACAACGGCTACAGCAAACAATCGAGTAGTTAATGATATTATCACTCAATTAGGAACAAATTTGCAAGTTTCCAGAGGAACTTTAACTCGCCAAAGCTTACAACTACAAAATATTTATATTCCCAGTCCAGCCGCTAGAATGGCATGGTTAGCTGAACATCTGCCGAACTTACCCGGAAGCGGAATTATCTACACATTAACTGTTAAAGATAGTGAAAGAGTTGCAGATTGGTTAAGCAGACAAGGAATTGTGGCTAAAGCTTATAACAGTCAGCTAAAAAATGAAGATAGATTAATTTTAGAAGACCAACTTCTGAATAATGAAATTAAAGCGTTAGTCGCTACAACGGCTTTAGGTATGGGTTTTGATAAACCAGATTTAGGATTTGTGATTCATTATCAACGTCCGGGTTCTGTTGTGCATTATTATCAACAAGTCGGACGAGCCGTAGAACAAGCTTATGGAATTCTTTTAAATGGGGATGAAGACGAGGACATTACTAACTATTTTATTAGAACTGCTTTTCCTCCCGAAGCCCATACTCAGGAGGTTTTAAATGCTCTTAATCAAGCGGATAATGGCTTGTCTGTTGTTCAACTTGAGCAAAAATTGAATCTTTCTAGGGGACAAATTGAGAAAGTGTTAAAATTACTCTCTTTGGAATTTCCCTCACCTGTAACTAAGATAGAATCTAAATGGAATGCTACCCCTACAGCAGTTAATTATCAACCCAATACAGAGAAAATTGAACAGTTGACCCAAATTCGTCTTGCTGAACAATTTCAAATGCAAGAATACATGAAAAGTCAACAGTGCTTAATGGCTTTTCTCGCCGAAGCTTTAGATGATTCTAATCCAACTTACTGTGGTAAATGTGCGGTGTGTTTAGGTCAACCTTTAATCCCAGAAACTTACTCAATAGAATTAGTTAATCAAGCAATTCAATATTTACGTCGTAGCGACCAAATCATTGAACCTCGAAAACAATGGGCATCACAAGCTTTATTAACATACAGCTTTTCTGGTAATATTAAAAACAATTTAAAAGCTGAACCTGGAAGGGCGTTATCTCTTTGGGGTGATGCAGGTTGGGGAGAATTAGTTAAAAAAGGAAAATATCAAGATAATTATTTTAATGATGAGTTAGTGAAGGGTGCTTTTGACATGATTCAACGATGGCAACCGCAACCTTCCCCGACTTGGGTTACTTGTGTTCCTTCTTTAAATCGTCCAGAACTTGTGCCGAATTTTGCTCAAAGATTGGCTAATCAATTAAATTTACCGTTTATTCCAGTGGTGCGAAAAATTAAACCCAATCAACAACAAAAAGAGATGAGTAACAGTTACCAACAAGCGCATAATTTAGATGGGGTTTTTGAAGTTTATATTGAGAAT
This sequence comes from Planktothrix tepida PCC 9214, assembly GCF_900009145.1. Taxonomy (NCBI): domain Bacteria; kingdom Bacillati; phylum Cyanobacteriota; class Cyanophyceae; order Oscillatoriales; family Microcoleaceae; genus Planktothrix; species Planktothrix tepida. The sequence goes on along the minus strand of NZ_LN889803.1, from coordinate 404,208 downwards.
GTCATGAATGGTGCTGTTTTCTTAATAGATGATATGGTCGATTCTCGTTGGACATTGACGGTCATTGTAGCCCTATTAAAACAAGCGGGTAGCGGTGCTGTTTTTCCCCTTGCTTTAGCGTTAAATTATTTGGAAAAAGCCGATTAAAAAAGTTATAATAAAATTATGAATCATCCTATCCTATCACCCGATACTCAAGCGATTTTGTTGTTATGTGCCAGCTTTGGACAAAATCGACTTTCTCAACCCCAACCTCTGACGCTAACTGAGTATAATCTCTTAGCAGTTTGGCTTCAGGAAAATCAAATGCGACCAGGAGATTTATTAAGTTCAAACATCAAAAATAAATTGCAAGATATTGCTATTGAAAAGCTTGATATCCAGCGCATCCAAGCTTTACTAGAAAGGGGTGTGATGCTGAGTTTAGCAGTGGAAAAATGGACAACTCAAGGACTCTGGATACTGGGACGGGGTGACAGTCAATATCCTAAACGTTTAAAGCAGAGATTGAAACACAAAGCTCCTGCAATTCTTTATGGAATTGGTAATATAGAATTACTCTCTGCTGGAGGGTTAGCGATTGTTGGTTCTCGTGATGTTACTGAACAGGAAATTGACTATACTCAGACCATCGCAAAAACTTGCGCTGAAGAGGGAATACAGGTCATTTCTGGCGGTGCTCGTGGGGTCGATCAAATTTCAATGTTAGGGATATTAGAAGCGGGTGGAACGGCTGTTGGGGTGTTAGCTGATAGTTTAATTAAAACCTCTGTAAATGGTAAATATCGCAATAGTATTGCTGAAGGTAGATTAACTTTAATTTCTCCTTATGATCCGAATGCTGGCTTCAACACGGGTAATGCAATGGGTCGAAATAAATATATTTATGCTTTAGCCGATTATGGTTTAATTGTTAGTTCTGGTTATCAAACAGGTGGAACTTGGGCGGGAGCAACAGAAGCACTTTCAAAAATTAAAGATATACCCGTTTTTGTACGGATGCAAGATACTATACCGGAAGGGAATCAAGAATTAGTTAAACAAGGAGCCCAACCTTTTCCTATAATACCTGCATCTTCTTCGTTAAAAGGACTATTAAGAACGGTATTGGAGGCAGTTAATTCAGAAGTTGAAGCAATAGATCAATTAACTCTAAAAGATATGAATCAAACGACTTTCTCTCAACCCAAACTTGAGGAAAAAACACAAGGATCTGAGCATCAAGTTACAGACACTATCCCGACAGTTTTTCCGATGAGTCCAAAGGATATTTATGAAGCAGTTTTACCCTTCATCCTGGCTCATTTACATCAACCTTTAGATACGAAATCCATTGCTGAACGTTTGGAAGTCCGACAAGGACAAATGCAAGATTGGTTAAATAGAGCCGTTGCTGAAGGGAAAGTAAAAAAAACCAAGAAACCCGTTGCTTATGTTATTAATCAACAACTGACTCAATTGTCTCTACTTCCTGAAATGGAATAATTAAGACAATTATTAACTGCTTAAATACCGACGAATGTAACTTTCTAAACTTTCCATTTTAATCGAAAAAAGTTGCTCTAAGTTTTGAATTTCCTCCGCCGTGCAGAAGAATTCATTACCTAATAAAACTCGTAATGTTCCTAATTTTTGATATAAATCAGAATTAATTAATCCTAAACTTCCTCGTAGTCCATCAAATAAAAATAAAGGCAGATTAATCACAATCGCTTCTCGATTAAAAACGCGACTAAAAATTTGATAAATATCTTCTCTAGCGAGAATTTCTGGCCCCCCTACAGGAATAATTTTCTGGTTTGCTGCTTCGATAAAGACTGAATCAATGGCAATTCGAGCGATATCATCGGTACTAACAACAGAAGTTCGATTTTTAGCATCCCCAATTAATAAATAAAGCCCCGTTTGTTTAAAGCGTTCTGCTAAGGGTAATAAACTAGATGCTAAGGCTGACGGTCTTAAAATAGTATAATTTAACCCACTAGATTCTAAATATTTCTCAACTTCTCGCTTGGCTTTAAAAATCGGGGAATCTTGATAGCCTCGATCAGTTCCTAACACAGAAATCAATACAAAATGTTGAACATTATTGGCTTTTGCTGCATCAATTAAATCAATATTAGACCGATAATCAACCCCTAATGGATCATTGGGGTTACTATGGGTACTAATAATATATTGGATACCTTGACAGGCTTTTTCAATATCTCGCTTTTCCGTTAAATCTCCAATAAAAATCTGAGCCCCTCGGTGTTCCAATTGAGCATATCGAGAAGTTAAACGCGCAAAAGCTCGCACCAGAATTTCCTGATCACATAATTGTTGAACAATGGAACAGCCTAAATCTCCCGTTGCACCTGTGACTAAGAACATCGTTAATTTTCCTCTGAAGATAGAAACGAAAGAAATGATTGTACCTACGAACGCTTGCGGTTTAATTCCCTTAGCAACTCTCAAGAATTATCCTAAACAATCTTTTTCTATTGTTGACTTTATTTATGACCACCTACTTAAATGCAATAAGATCCCTTTTTTTCAAAGAGGTCAGAGAGCTATGATGTTGATTCAGTCTGCCTTCTAGCTTCTTTGTCACCCCGTCAGCTTATCCGTCCCATCGTTCCCGATAAAATATCCCCTCAACTCTGCTTGCAAAATCTTCCGTGCTTCGGAAATACGCTTGCAGACATTATGATAGGAAATATTTTGTTTTCGGGCAATCTCTGGATAAGGAAGTTCTTGATAAAAGTACAGAATAAACGTCTCACGCAGCCTTGTTGGTAAGTTACCAATAGCGCGACGAATAACCATTTTTCTCTCGCGAGTCTCCACTACACATAGAGGCGTATTCTCAAAAGCAACCAGTTCTTGCTCCTCACCAGATATGTAAACTTCTATATCTTCAACTCGATTTGCCCCCCGGCTGCGTGTTCGATGAAGATCCACACAAAGATTATGAGTAAGTGTCGTCAGCCAAGCCTTAAAATTAGTAATTTCTCCTGTGGCATATTTTTGCACCTTCTCCCAAGCTTTTAGCATTGCCTGACTGAGCGCATCTTCAGCATCGGTTGAATTTCCACCCATCCACTTGACGCAGCAACGATAAAGGTAATCTTGATACTGTTGCCATTGCTGCCAAAAATTTTGACCCATATCTGACGAATGATCACAACATTTTAAAACGCCAGATGAGAGAGTATTTAAACTCATTTTCTTACCTCGGAACGATACAACACCGACCAATTAGAAACAGGCAAACTAATCTCTCTGTCCCGACATAAAAAAATTTATTCCTTTAGATAGATGTCTGTCAAGGGAAATTCGCTATCTTTGGGGATTAAGATTAATTAATTTTTTGTATTAAACAGTTTTAAGAAAAAATACATTTTGTAAAAAATTAGTTTTTATTGCATNCTTTTGGAGAAGCCGGCACAGGAGTGCTAGAGATTCCAAAAGTAGCGATAGAGGGCATTTGGAGATTTTCGGAGATGTCTAATGTGATTGCTGGCAAGGCCAGAGGCAGTGCAGCCAAAAGTCCCCTGGGTGCAAGCCGTGGGCTTTAAGCGCGCCTGTTACTTGCACCACCCCATCGGCGGGGTGGTCGAGGAAGCCATGAAACCCTCGTAAACTCCTGCTGACAACGGTTCTCGCCCTTAGAGGTTTTTCAGGAGCCGGTGTCCCTAGAAAGCCAAAAAGACCTTGCCAATCCTCCCCAGGAGTTTCATTGCATCTGCCAGAAATAGCATGAAACTCAAAAATTTCAAAAATAGCCTTTTTTCAGCGTCTTATAAATACAACGAGTAATTTGGACATCAAAAAAAGCTGTGATGGAACTGTCGCAAAATTTGGTGACCCTAAAAAGTATGGTTGGCACTCAGCCAGCCATGACCAAAATCTTCAGAGTCGTGGACCTCGAAGAGGGAGGAGTACAGTCAGGAGAGCCGGATGAGGGAGTGTCGGGGACTCCCGTTCCCAGAAACGATCTCAGGATTCCGGTTTCCCCCACGGGTGAAGTCAAAGATGAGATTCTGTTTGAGAGAGCGACTGACCCGGCACAAAAGCTCTATCTGCCTCGCTACCAGCTGGCAGAAGAAGAAGTTTCCGGCCAGCGACGGTATCGCATGTCGATGCGTCCGGACGGTCAGAAGTGGGTTCTGGAGTTGTATCTCCAGGCCTATCCTGCCCCGAGTCTAGAGCCTCAGATCCGCAATGCCCAAGCGATAGCACCCCAAGTTACGGTAGTGATCAACTATCGGTGGCAAGGGCAGCCACAGTCATTGGAATTTCAGGAAGTCACGAAACGAGACGGAGAGCAGACATTAAAAGCCGTCTTGCGAGTGAACACTTTAGAAGAACGAGACAAAGTTTATGCGGTGCTGACTGACATAAGCTATGAAGCTGCCCTCGTCGTCAGGCGCAAGGTGAGGGTGGCAACTTCCGTGACGGAATTATCTCCTGCCGATCTTCAGCGTTGGAAGGAAACCGTTAAGCTCTATCCGGAAGCGGACAGCTATGTCATCCAAGATAGCAGTGGCAGTAACTTCGGCAGCCAGCCGTATCTCGAAGTCGAACCCTTATGGAAGGGGGACGGCAAGCAGAAACTCGCCTATGTGCGCTTCAATCTGAGTTCCCTGCCCAATAACGTCAGAATCGACAGTGTGAACTTTCAAATGACCGCTTTTGCAGGTTATGCCTATGGAGGAGACGGAAACCAGTACACACATTTAGTTTTAGACGACAATTGGAATCCTACCTCGCTCACTTGGGGCAATCAGCCTCAAATTGGCGAGATGCTTGGATCTTGGTGGACTTGGTACGGGTTCGACAGTTTGCCACCGTCGCGCCAGGAGCCGAAAAGCATCGATAACCGCGATATGACCGCAGACATCACACCTGCGGTGAGAGCAAAGTTGGCGGGGAATAAGAAGATTTCCCTGTGTGTTAAAAGCTACGGTTACAGGGTGAGATATTATTCGAGCAGGTCAAGCACGGAAGCCTATCGCCCGCAGCTAATCGTTACCTACACTCCTTTTTTGTATCAGGAACAGAATAATATCCTGGATAACATCGTAGACGACACCTTCTTTTTTCCTCCTTTGCTGTACCAGTACATATTTGAGTCCATCAAACCCACTCTTACAGGACAGGCTTTGATTTGTCGGCAAGTCCCTTGGAAGGGCATTTCGTACCGGTACTACCAGGATGCAAGCGATCGCTATCGATTTTACTACCTGCCGGACAGCTTTGAAATTGGCAGGAGATCGGACTCCGAAGGTCCAACCATTTCCCTGTCCTTTGAGTCGTCTGACGGTTCGTTCGATGAGGAAAAAATCCGAGCGATTCTAGAGTTTTACGCAGCGCCAGTTGTAGATGCTAACAGGCTGGAAGCGGCTGCCAGAGCGCTGCTCAACTATGCGCCCTCTCCTTTGCCGTCAGGGGCTGAAGGTCTGGAGTTCTCGCCTCTGAACGCCGACGAGCGGAAGCTCCAGTTCAGCCTGTCCATTCCCGGACAGATCGGCTCAGTTCGCAACGCTCGAGTCAGCCTTAAGGATGGAATTTTTGACAGTTTGACCTTATCTCTGAAGGATTTTCAAGCTGTTTGGGATGCCATGTTCAGCAGCGAAGTACAAAACACGCTTTTGACGGGACAGGTTGCGGTTGAAATTCCAGGGTTCGGGCGAGAGAGTATCCCATTTCAATGTCGGTTGCCGGATAACAAAGCGCAGATATGGGGGACAATTGAGAAAAATGTACCGATAACTTTTACTAAGTCTATCACGCTTAGGACAGTTGTAGCGACATTTGTACAGATTCAGTCTATTGTGGTGGACTTCGATCGGAGTGATGCTGTAGAACTCACCGCCAGCAACTTGAGTGCCAGCGTGACCGTTCGGTTGCCTATCAGTATGATTTTTTGGGGGCAAGAAGATCCGGGAACCTATCATTACAAAAAGAGAGTGATTCGCAAGGATGGACAGCAAACAATCTCTGATTGGCTGACAACGACAGAGGAAATAATCTACATAGATGGGAAGGTCTAATTGACCTATAGGGCCGATAAGTCTAAAAGCAGTTGGCAGAAGATGGCGAATTTGTATTGCCCAGCTTAATTCAGCTTCCATAAAGACAAAATCACGATAGAAATTATCTGTGTACCCAAGTGAGGTGTGACATGTCCTTGCAAGGATTGCCTGATTTTTATGCGCCCATCCAGGCAGAAGTTAAAATATTCTACCCCTATGAAGGCACTGGCAACTTTGTTCTCGTGCCCGATGGCTTGGAAATCGCTGCCCGCGCTGACGGAAAACCTGATTTCGCGCTAACACTCGTGCGCGGAGAGAATCTCTCTCGACCCCCGGAACCGCATGGGATGCTGGAATTTGCGGTTCTGTCTCGTTACCAGATGGACACAGCGCTGAGGGTGCTGCGCGAGAGATCTTCGGGAGCTACCCTCGTCCCTGCTTGCTTCTCGTCAGGATTTCTCCGCTTCCGCCCCTTGACAGAAATAGATCGTGTGCCGGAAGAATTGCTGCAACCGGTTCCCCTGGCTGGCAACGGTCTCGGCAGAGGGCGATATCTGCTGAAACTCTCGCAAAACAACGCTCTCCTGCTGCGAGATTCCCTGAAGGGTGAGGGGGGCAATCTGCTGGGATTAAAAGCCATAGCTGAGATGGAGATAGTTGGTGTGTCCCCCCGACTGCCACTGAAAGTCAGCTTTGACCCCAAACAGCTGCTGGAAGCTCTAGCAGATCTGGGCAATCAGAACAGGCAGGTTCCCAGGGATGCGATTGTCAATTACTTCCGAAACAGCCTTAACTCCGCAAATCTGAAGGTCGAAGGGAACCTGGATGCCATCGCTCCTAGCGCTGTGGCTGAGGTGCTCGCGGATCGCGTCCGGGAACGCTTCGGCACTTTTTGTCCAGCGGAGACCGCTGGTGCCGGCCCCCGCATCGCCCTGCTCTCACCGGCGGACACCGGCACCGGGCGTTTCCTCTGGGATCTGTCAGAACCTACGCCAGCCCATCGCCCCTTGGTACTCCAACTCGATCCGTTTGCCGCCGCCCGACAGCTCGTCCAAGACCAAGGAATCGACGAGGTGGTCAAACAGACAGTTGTTCCGGCGATTAACACTGGACACCTGCGGGTTTACCTCGCTGATAACCTTCCGAAACAGCGACGGGGGGTTGTGGCCTTGGGAGTGACCTTTCGGGCAAAACCCAATATCCCCAGGCGTCCCCAAGCCATAGTAGAGACAGAAGAATTGAACGAATCTGGCGACACTCCGGCTGTTGTCCTCCGCTTCTCTCCTGCCGAGAAGCAAGAGTACACCTTGCAAACCTATGCCGTCCTTCAAGACGCAACAGGCATTCAACGCTTCAACGGAACAGTTAAAACCTATCAGGGAGATTTGCTGATCCTCAATCCCGATGACTTTCCCGTGGATTTCGTGCCGGTGGAAGCCTCTCGGTCTTTGCTGGAGATGGCTGACATCCAGGGAATTTTGAAACGCCCTGACAGCGGGTCTCAGATCCAGGATCTGTTTGCGCTTACTCTCGATCGGCCAGTGATCGCCCTGGCCATTCCCAAAGGCGCGGAAGGAGCTACCTTAGAAATTGAAGCTCGTTCCAAGGAAGGGTTAGGAACCATTAAGCTCGATCCGGTGCCGGCCAATCCCCTTTGGCTGGATTTGCACTCCCTGCCCCAGTACGGGACTCAGCAGGTTGAGGTGAGCTGCGAGCTTAAGAACACTCTATTTGCCGTCTTTGAGTTCCTGCCGGAGGGAAGACCAGAAACCGACAAAATTACCTTATTTTTCTTGCCCGATACTCCCAAACAGGCACTCAAGTATTTGCCTCAATCCCCCTTTCAATCCCGCTACCGCTACCGGCAGCAGCTTGAAGGCCCCAGTTCCCAACCGTCCCCTTGGTCAGATTACTGCTCCCCCTCGCAACCTTTGAACCTTCAAGTGTGAATTTCTCTCAGGCCACTGCCAGCCAATTTGTGAAGCAAAGCTTAAATTGCATAGTTGTGGGAGGGCAATTGCGAGATCTCACCCAACGGACTGCCACTACTGTGGTAACTTTGACTTGAAAATAGCTAGAGAGCAGTGAAGCTTTATTTGTGAAATCAGCGCTGAATAACTCACCAGTTACACCTTGGGAAAAGTTCCCTACCTTTACCCCTAGCAGTTAAGGGTCAGACAGTCCCACCCCGCAGCCTCTACGGTACAGGTCAGTTAGCCCCCCTGTCCTTCTTGCTTATCTTTACTGAATAAATCACCTCTTAAACATGACTAAATTGCCAGAAACCCTGGGCTTTGAGTTCCATGGCGTCCGGTGCTACCAGGCAGCCAGCTCGGATGGCCGGACTTTATATTACATCCCAGGCAAACCAAAACCCGAGCCAGATTTCTCCGGTCAGCCCACCCTCAGCCTTTGGGTCAGCGATCGGGGTGCCATACTGCAATTGCAGACCCGATGGGATGTGGAGTCCAGCTTGCTCGAAGACCTAAAGGCAGAGATAGCCCGGCGCTACCAGATCAACTCCCATTCCATCGTCCTGGATATGGCTTCGGTTTCCAGTCCAGAAGTGTCGCTGGAAATCGGGGACGGTCAAGGAAACTTTCAGGTATTGAAAACCTCTCCCTCTTCTGGGTTCTTGCCCTACACCACCATTTTCCAGGAGACGCTCACCGCTGGAGAAAAACACCAAGCCCTCTCCGCTCTCGGCGGTGAGCCAGATTACCTGCGCGTCAAATACAGCGCTGAGATTGGAGTAACCGCTGCCATCGCCATCCGCCTGGCGGGGGATGTGGCTGCTGATATTGCGGAGCTTGTCAAAACCGCTACTGGGGGAGAACAGCAGCCAACCTCCAGGTTAGGAGGTTTGTTTCCCAAAAGGAACCAACAGCAGCAAAGGCCTATTTCTCTGGGGGACTGCCACGCTCAAATAGAAAAGGCCATCACTGAGGGGCGTATCACCCTCAGTATCACAGAAGTCAATGCGGTGTCGCAGGAACTTCGCCAAAGAGTGGAGGGCAAGGTCAAGCAGAGTGCCGCCGACCTGCTCCTCCCGCGAGCCCAGCAAGCCCAGGCTGGGAATATCCTCCCCGATAGCTCCACCTTGGAGGCGCAGTTCACAGACACAGAAACTCACAGCTACTCCGTCGAGCGACAGACTGACGTGAGTTCTTGGTTTCCTGACGGAAACGGTCGCGATCGCATCCAAAGTTCACCCGAAACTATTGATGAGCCATTGCGCCCCGTTTTGGGTGAGACTGGCCCAACTGCAGCAGGGGGCACTTCTGGGGGGACTGGCTCAACTGCGGGAGAGAAAGTGGTTCGGTTGGGGTTTGAGCCGGAAAGCACTTTACTCTATTCGATCCGGGTCACTTGTGCAGGGCAAACCAAGACTCTCGAAGAGCCCAGTTTCCATTCCGTGACCCTTCCCGCTCCTCCCGGAGAGCCTTTGGTAGTTGAGACTGGATATTCTCTAGGGGAGAATTTCACCGCGCAACTCCCACCCACCAGATCTGGGGAGTGGGTGCTGGCACCAGAAAATGTGGGACTGGCAAAGATTGTGGTCGATGCTTCGGCTCGCCAAGTGGCTCGAGCAAAGGGCGTGCGGGTGAAAGTTACCTACAAGCCTTCAGGAGACGGCGATCGGGAAACCAAGACCGTTGAGTTCGACCAGAGAGATGCGGAATGGACCAAAAATGTTTACTTTGTCACCAGAAGCCCCAACCTCAGTGGCGTCATTGAGTACAGCTGGCAGGAAACCCCGGCCAAAGGCAGTCTAGTTTCATCTAAAGTTTTTAAAACAGAGAATACCCAGGTGACCCTGTAAGCCAGATGCGCGGTTGAGGGCGCGGCGTTCCGCCTGCGACCAGCCGGTGATAGAGTGTGGGGGAGGGCTTTTCCGCAGAGGGAAGCCCTCCTTTCAATTTTGTCACCCCGGCAAACCAAAACGTCTGAGCAATTTTACTTATCCGCATCGGATCGATGGCCCCTATCAGGGCTGAGGATCTGAAAAATCAGGCGATAACTGCAATCCAAAATTTCAGAAACTGCCCTAACCGAGCGTCTTAATAGTAGATGTCTCAAATCGGAGAAGTTTGAAGATGTTAACGACTCATGTCCAGAAGTTCCTGGAGCTATCCACAGGACGGGGCTACCAGTGCTATGGAGATAACGAAGATCCAAATCAGTTTTACGTGATTCCGGCAACGCCGACATACAAACGGACGGGGGGAAATGCACTAGACTTCACCGTAACGAAGTACGATCCAGGTCCAGGTAAAGAAGGGGGAGGATTCTGCACCTTCACGGTTGTCCTGCCCTTTCCCAATCCCCAAGAACAAGACCAGATCAAGCAGCTGCTATCCAAAGAACTCAACCCGCAGTTGGAGCAGCGCGCTAAAAATATCGTCGAGATGTTGGAGGCTTATAAAAAACAACCCCAAGGAGAGTGGAAGACTCTCAGTAAAAACCTGGGATACACTGATCAGCAAGTTGACGCCCTCGCCAAGACATACCAGCCGGCACAGGGGTGGCAGCAGTTTATACCCACTAACGTCAAGCTGAACGCCGTACCCTTTACCCAGACTAAAACAGAACTACTGCTTAAGGATTCTAACAGCCGACTGATACTACCCAACCCAATCCCTCCTAAACCATCAGGCTTTGGAGATAACAATACGATATTCAACCTGGAACTTACGGAGAACGGGGCAACCTTCCTGGAAAAAGCCCTCAAGGAAGGAGAGGGAGGCTCTATCGCCGGTATCAGGTATGAAATGAGTTTTGAGGCCGTTTTGCCCCCAGCCGAGGTGACAGTTTTCTACAAGTCAAGCGAAGTAGCCTCCTTCGCACGTACAATAGATCGGAACGTCTGGGGTCAGGCGACAGAAGAGAATATCAAAAAGCAGTTAGAGCAAAAACAAACTTATGGTGTAAAGGTTGGTCCTGTTTTGGGACAAGGCTGGACTCCAGAGCAAAAGAATAAGCTCGAACAAGAGTTGCGAGACTGGGGGAATAAGCAACTGACGAATATTCTGAAAAACCAGACCGAAGGGCTCGATATCAGTAACCTAGGCCAGCACTTCCAAAAGAATCCGGATAAGGTTTCTGAAGTCCTCAGCAAGACTGTAGACATCAATATTACATACAGTGAGAGTCGAGCGGTCGAGCAGACCATTTTCCCTCAACTGCAGCTTCCCACAATCTCCAACATTTTGAAAGCTGATGGTCTGTCAGGTAATGAGTTACAAAAGGCATTGGATAACTACTTCAAAGCCTATAATTTGGTTGATGATTTTTACCGGGATAAAACCCTCCAGATAGTTGTCAATGGCGACTTTGAGAAGCTGAAGATCAGCTATGTGAGGGTTGACATCGAATACTTAGGTTGCAAGACGAGTGATCGAAACAAAACTGTGCTGTTTGAAGCAAAGGGGAAACCGGAACCCTCTCCCAATGGCGGGGAAAACAAGAAAAATCCGGTCATGTGGAGCTACGGGATAGAGAACGGCCAGCCTGTTCAGACCTGTAGCTATACCTACGAGATCGGGTACGCGAATGGAAAAACGTTCAAGACCCCGCAGGCTCAAAAAATAGACGGTAGCGTTCTGAATATCAATATTCAGGACATAGGGATTGCCCGAGCCAACATCAAAGGCGACAATATAGATTGGCAGTTGGTTGATCGAGCTCAAGTCACTTATAAGTTCGAGCCAGATGGCCTAAGCCCGATCGAGAAGAAGATCACTCTCACCCAGGCTAAACCGAATGCGGATGAGTTTGTCGAACCTCTGCTGGTAGCCAAACCCGTGCCTGTCAAGTACCATACAGAGTTTGTCTTGAAAGATGGGTCGCGCTTTGTGTATGCGCCCGGTTCCCAAAAAGAGAAAGTTGACTGGGCAACAGATTACAAAACCGACATCTATATAGAGCCTCCATTTCTGGCACCTCGCACCTATACAATCCTGCCTTCTGGTTTAGACAGCAATGTGCGCCTCATCGCAAGCACCCTCAAGTACACAGTGCCCGCGCTAGGTGACTTCACAATCAATTTTCCAGTGACCTTCCAGAACAGCAGCGAACCAAAAAGCTGGAAAGTGCCCACGTTTCCGGCGAGTATGACACCTAAGCTGGAATATGACACACAGATCTTTTTTAACGATGCTACCCACTCTCAATATCAGGGTTCGGCGTTGGTGGGCCAGTCGTTGATCTTTGTCGGCATTCCACAAGAGAAGCTTCTGAATGTAGGAATTGATGAAACCGGCCTACAGAATTTTGCGGAGCGCTTTGAACGGATAAAGGTACAGTTGCTGTATGAGGATGCGAAAAACGAAATCCGTAAAGATGACGAGAACAAATTCGTATTTCAAAGTGGCGACAACAAGATAGTAGACCGGTGGTCTGTCCCCCTGAAGGATCCACTTCTAAAGTCATACAAGTATCGATTGTTGATCCGGCACAAAGCTGTATTCAATGGTGCAGGTCTCAACTTGTATTGGCCGCTGGAATTTAAAACAGAGACTTCCAGCAACCTGGACTTAAGTGAAATTATCAAGAACGATGCCGAGATCGCTGCGGCAAACGGCAAATTTTTGCTGAAAGTAACTGCAGGGAATCTGTTCCAGTACGAGCCCAATTACGTGGCTATCGCCGTCAACATTGAGTACGGTTCTCAACGCTCGCGATTGGTGCTAAACCCGCAACAGCCAGTCCAGTATTTCGTGGCTGAGCGTCTCACAACAGGTGCCATCGGCACTTATAAGTGGCTTGCCCAGATCAAGAAAAAAGATAATTCGATGGAATATCACCCCTCTGACGCGACCTGGATCTCCTCAACCGATGCTGTTGTGAATCTTGAGTCTGTACTGGATGTTTGGGGTGCCCCCCCCAGCCCCGGCAGCGGTTCTGGCACCGGCAGCGGTTCTGGCACTGGCAGCGGTTCTGGCACTGGCACCACCAGCGGTCTTTCTGATTTCGACTTCTAAGTAGAGGAATGGGGCGACAGCGCCCCCGCCTCAACCGCTTGGCGATTGTTAACCGATTTATGGAGATGACGGCAGTGCTGCAATATCTCAACAGCAGGGAAATCAAAGGGGTTTCCCTATTTGGTGATGATGCAAATCCGCGCAAATACTACTACATCCAGCAACAGCCGCGCTTGACCTCCGACGAAAAGGGCAAACCCAAGCTCGGACTGATACAGTACCGGGATGATAAGCAAGAGATCACAGGTGGCTATTTCACCCTGGAGGTGAATCTGGGTGTCAAGGAAGAAACCTTGGGAGAGATCGCCAAGCAACTCGAAACAGACCGGCACAGCCTCGAACAAGTTCCACTGGTGGATGGCACGGTGACGCTGACGATTCTCAACAACAGCTACTCGGCCAAGCCATCGCTCTTTGGTGACAACCAAGCAGTATTTTCTGTGGAACTCGGTCGAGATGAGGTGACCCTGCTCAAACAGGCACTCTTCCAGAGTGCGTTCGCGCCGATTGGGGTTGCCTACTGCCTCGACTACTTCGCCACCAGACCTGCTTACTCTTTCCGCATCCGCGCTGAACTGGATCGCGTCCAGAAGCATATTGAGGAGCATTATGATATCAACCTGATTTTTTTCAGCATCAATATCGATAACATCGTGGACTCACTGGTTGAGAGCAGCGTCCTCGAAATTGAGGAGGAAAATGCTGTCCCACTAGAGGAACAGACGGCTGCTGCCACACAAAGTCGCGATCGGATTGTCCAGGAAATCAAACAAATGGTGCTGGCCACCTTTTTTAAACCTAAATTCGGCCCCATTCAGGAGACAGGAGGCGGAGGCTTTTCTTTTCCGATGGGATTCAGCTATTACAAACTTGATATTACCCAAATCGACCGACGATCTTTCAATCTGGCCATCAACGAACAGGCGGCGGTGAGGCGCAGCATCTATCCCCAGGGGTATCTCCAGGGATTGCTGTCGGGCATTCAACAAGGAAATTTCAAACCCGATGACTTTATCACTTCCATAGACCTTGAGAATAGCTTTTTCCAAAAGCGCCAAGTGGCGGTGATTTGTCGCGCTAATTTTGAGAGAGATGACATTAATCACATCCAGGTAACTCTCACTTACGGTGAGATTTCAGACAGAGAGCGAGTTGTTTTCCTGTGGTCTTCCACGGACAGAGAAACCGCGATTTGGAGCGCCAGCACCAAGTGGGACAGCACCCTGAACAAGAAGGTGATGCAGCGGGACGTGAAGGTGAGTTACAAAGTTATTTTCAACATCAGTAACTACAGCGGACGCCCTCAGCAGGTGGAGTCAAGGGAAACGGTAACTGACCGCGATAATCTGGAGATTTTTCCCTACGACGACCTCTACTTAAATGAGCAAATTCCGATTTTTACGCCCCAGTCCTTCCCGTGGGATCGCTATCGTTCTGTAAAGGTGGAAGTTCGCTATCTCGATGAAGATAATCTAATTCGGCAGGAACAGACTTTCAATCTGCGTCAGAACAACTCTGCGCTGACCTGGACAATGTTTGTGCGGGATTTTAAGCGGCGGCAGTTTTTATACAAACTAACCTATTACCCCTACCAAGCAGGCGATTTCTGGGAAACGCCAGAATGGCCATGCCAGGAACAGATTATTGTCCGCGATCCATTTCAGCTCAAACGCAAAGTTACCGTTGTCCTGCTTACGGTTAATTGGTCCGAAATCAGAACTGTTTATCTAGAATTATCTTATAAAGACCCAGAAAACAGTCTTCCGATTCAGAGTGTATGTCTCGAATTCAGCCCTCTAAAATCCCGGTGCCAAACCTTTGAGGCGAACCAGCGCCTTCCGGACTGCAAAAGAGTTGACTACAGAGTCATTGTCTGCTTCAATCAGGGAGCAAAGGAGATTTTGAAATCTGCTACTGTCGGCAACCGAATTCTTTTAGGTCTCGATGTAAAAGCACCGTGATGCGGTCAAAACTTAATCAAAAACTCAAGGTCACGATCCAACACATCCAAGCTCAGGACTTATGCAAAGCCTCTATGTCTAGAGCGTGCAAGTGTTGCACATACCCCACCACATAATTAAGGGTCGCTGAGTAAGTCCCATAACCCAAACCAATTCGAGGAAAATTCGCATGTTATTATTCAGTAACAAAGCCATAACAGTTCAGGGTGTCACTGTATTTCCCGACCATAAAGATCCCGACCAGTTTTGGTATCTGGGCACCATCTCTCTGGCAAAAAAAGACGGCAAGCCAGAGTTTACGTTGCTCAAGTACACCTCCGACGCTGCACAAAAAGGTGGGGGGTTTCTCGCCTTCACCGCTGACCTGAGTCTGGACGAACAAACTCGGAATGGCATACTCAGTGAACTCCGTAAAATCTCGAAAAAGCCCAGACTCGCTCCTGTTGTCTTTGATAAAGGAAGCGTAAAGGTGGCCGCTGGGAATGTCGGTCAGGAAAACATATCCGGTCTGGGAGTCCCCTCTTTGGCCGGGGATAACAGTGCAGCCTTTAGCTTGAATTTGACCGAAGAACAAGCCACGCTATTTCAGCGATCGTTCCAAAATCAGGGACAGCCGGTAGGAATCTTCTACGATTTGGAATTCACTGGTTTGCGGCCCGCGCTCGAAGTCAAAGTTACTGCTGATTTCCAGCAAATCGAAAACGCACTGGGAGTTGGATTTAAAGCAACTATTCCCCTGAGTCAAGACATGATGAACACCATGAAGGTGGATTTGAGTACGCAACTGAAATGGCTTCAGGAAAACCAGGGTCTCAAAATTGAAATTCTCAGTCAAATCGATGATGCAGATACAGAAAAACAACGAGAGTGGGCGCTTCAATACTTCACAGAACAGCTGCTTAAAGATTATTTTAAGCCTCAGATAAAAGATGGTGATGTGTGGAAAGATGCTGGCGATCCGCAAGTCGCAGCTCAAGTAACACAGGCAGTCTCGGACGCTGTATTGACTGAGAACGAGACAGAGGGGGCTGCAGCGTCTGAGAACGCGAGTCCAAAGCCACTTCTGAGTCCGATCAACTGGGGAACTCTGGGGATCAAATTTGTTCGTAAGGAAGAAACAAAAACAGCTACCTACACCTACTCCTCAACCCGAGCCTGGAAACAGCGCTACGCACCTCAGGGGTTCTTTGGCATCCTGCTCAAAAACCTCGATCCGAAAGCACATTTTCAGGAAATTAACCTGAATGACGATTTTTTCAAGAAGATTCAGGTGTCAGTCAGTGGGCCACTTGATTTTGACTCTATTGGCCTCGAGTCTGTGAGTGTGGAGCTGAAGTACGGTGGCGACTACAAAGGTGATTTCACCTTTGACAGACACAATAATCAGCGGTGGGCTAAAGAGTTTTCTACCAACGCTAAGCGGGACACAGCCTATGACTATCAGCTCGAGTACCGCTTCAAACCAAATACGCTGTCAGGCTGGGAAGGAGAGAAGAATGTTTACCCGATCAAGGCGGAATCAACCCAGAGCCGGTCACTGCAAATCGATCCATACAAGTCTCTTGGATTTTTGGATATCGCAGCCACGCTAGAACGCAATTTTGTCTGGGCGGAAATTCAGGAAATCGAAGTGCATCTCAGCTATGCAAGCAAGAGCTGGAAACCCCAGCCAAAGGTACTGCGTTTCTTCCCTGACTCACCAACCGAACAGCACTGGAAACTGCGACTGAGCGATCCGGAAGTTCGCTCCTACACCAGCCACTTCGTTTACAAAATGCAGGACGGCTCCACTCATAAAACTGAGCCAGTCACCACATCAGTGTCAACTCTCGTCGTGCCCGACCGGACAAATGGCAAGCTGAATATCGATATTGTGTCCCTGCTCAATCCCATCACCGACCAACTGGCGTTCGTCGATGTTATTTATACAGATGAGGCCAACGGCTACAACTGGACAGGCGATCGGACGCTGACAGCAGGGGCGGCAACTCCCGTCCCGCCCTTGGTCATTCCTCTGATGGACGCATCGAAGCGGAAATTCAACTACCGCTGTACTTTTGTTAGCGTTAACAACCAGCAGTACACACAATCGGAGAACGGAAGGGAAGATCGGCGCATTTTTATCCAATCTGCGGGAAGGCCAGCCTATGAAACTCAGCCGAACGTACTGACGATAAATGTAGATGAGAGCGGTCTTGATTTCAAACGCTTTGACTCTGTAACCGTTTTCTTAAAGTACGAACACGGTACAACCTTGACGAAAACGTTCAGGTACACGCAGGTAACAAGGGAGATTGAGGAGTGGTCTATCCCGGTAAATGACCCTAAACTCAACGACTATAAGTATCGAATCGAGATCAAGCACAAGGCGCTAGACACGAAAATTAACTGGCCAGGACCGGGGGAAGATAAGTGGGGCACGAGTTCAAATCCTTTCTTGGCATTGTCTGAACTTGTGCCTGACGACAGTGCGCTGGCTCGACAAATTAGCAAGTTCCTGGTTAAAGTGGAAACGCAAGCGTTTAAGGTGGGAGGATACGAAGCCATTCAGGTAGTTATGAAATACAACAATTTAGAGAAAAAACCCTTGCTGGTTCCCGATCAGCTCCCCCATTACATTGTATTTGACCTCAACCCTGCTGCTAGCACTTACCAGTGGAAAGTTGGAGGTAAGAAAAAAGATGGAACGAGAAAACAATATCCCACACAAGGGGAGGCAACCGATCGCCAGACCGTTCTGAACCTAGACCAATATTTGCTTGACAATCTCGTGTAACGATCGAGGGGGACTGGGAATGATTCAGCTAGACAGAGCCTTGGGAAATCAGCTAGCCGTAGCGCGAGCAGTCCGGATAGCAGCAGCAGGGATACCCAATCTGGAAGAGCGGGCGGCAAAAACTCTGGATCTCCTGCTGGAGGAAATTCGCTGTTCCCCCCAACCAGACACTGCTTGGGAATTCGGCAGCTTGAGCTACAACGGCTTCCCTGTGGAGTTTACCTTTGGGTCTCACGAGACAGGTATGCGCTACGCAACCGAGGTGGGCGGTTCTGAGGTGAAGCCACAAGATCGGCTCTCCCGTGCCGAGTGGCTGCTGGACTTTTTGGGGGCGGGTCGCCTGCCTGAAGAGGTGAGTGCCCTCTCGCACAAAGTGCAGGAATCCGGCAGCCTGAAGTGGGGAGCTTGGATGGGGGTGCGCCACCGTTTGGAAGGCGATCGCTACAAGCTCTACGTCGAAGTTCCCCAGGAGGGATCTCCTGCGGCTGCGGAAATGGTTCGCTGCTTTCTGGGTAATGAACCATTGCTGCCCAATGGAGGGGCCCAGCTAGTAGCCATCGGACAGGAGACAGACCTGTCGCGAACCGAGTTCTATTTCAGAATCAAATCTCCCCATCTGACGGACTGGCAGGTTACGAATCTCCTGCAACGAGTGGGCTTGGAGTCCAGGCAAGCGGACTTGTTCGGCTTGATTGAGGAAACATCGGGCTATACCTTCAACCGGGCAGGAGCCGGACTGCCTGAGGGAATTTATGGCTTTAGTTTCTCCTTCTCGTCGGGAGCCGAACCACTTGTTTTCTCTGTGTTTACCTTCGCCAAGACCCTCTTCAAAACTGACGGGAGCGTTCGCCACGCTCTGCTGTCCCTAGCACAGCAGAAGGGGTGGAATTTGAGGAACTACGCCGCTTTCACAGAGCCACTGGCCGGTTGCACAGACCCCCTCGAACACCACAATGTCATTGCTTTCTTGGTGGCGCAGCAAGGCCCCCCCGCGTTGCATATCTCTCTGAGCCCTCCTCTGCCGGGAATCAATCGATACCGCCATCACTCATCGAGCAGTATTCGCTCATCTGTTAACTCATCGGTTGACGCCGCGATTCGATTCCTTTGCAATGCCCGCCATCCCGATGGATGGTGGTCAGACTTCAGGCTGGCACCGGGTTGCAGTGACGAGTGGGTCACCGGTTATACAGGCACGGCACTTGCCAGCCAAGCAGTGCCCCAAGCCCTCACGGCTGCCCAGGAGGCGTGGCGCTGGCTGAGCAATCGTTGCCAGCCTTCTGGCTGCTGGGGATACAACAGCTTGACGCCAAGAGATGCTGACAGCACCGCCTGGGCACTGCAATTAGCAGACGCCACAGGTTGTGGCGATTGGGAGCAAGCCCTTTCGGGGCGGGAATTCCTCGCCGCGCACGTCCGGATGGGAGGTGGCATTGCCACCTATGCCACTGATGGACCGATTCGGGGCTTTATCCGAGCGTCGGAGGAGATGCCCTTTGACGGATGGTGCGAACCCCAAAACTGCGTCACCGCAGCCGCCGCTTCCCTGCCCGATGTGCGTGCCGGTGCCTGCGAGTTCCTGCGGCAAAGACAATCTGAGGACGGTAGCTGGAAGAGTTACTGGTGGTGTGAAGATGAATACGCCACTGCCCAAGCCGCTGAGGCTCTGGCAAACGTCTTGCAGCCGGAAGACCGCGAGCGAGTTGGGAGGGCAGTTCGCTGGGCCCTCAGCCGCATCAGTGCAGACGGCTCAGTCCCCTCCACAGTGAGACCTTCCGGCTCTCCCTTCGCCACTGCCTGGATTGTGCGCATACTGGTTCTGGGCGGCGATACCCAAACTGTCCGCGAACCCCTGGAGCGGGCGATCCGCTGGCTTGTACAGCAGCAAAATCCAGACGGTTCTTGGCCCCCCTCAGCAGGTTTGCGAGTTCCTCCTCCCAATATGACTGCTCCGGAAAATTATCAGAACTGGGTTTTGAACAGTTTGATCGAGAGCGCAATTTCTTTAGATCAGCACGGTGTTTTTACAACCGCCACGGTACTACAAGCTTTAAATAGGGCTTGCTGAATAAGGGCTTGCAGATGACGGGGTGTGGGTTAAGCTGGCGTAAAGCCGAGACTTAACAAAAACTGAACTCAAAATCCTGTTCCTTGCTCTGGGTCAGAAAGATTAATCATCAGAAATCAGCCGATTTTGAATTTTTGTTGCAATTCTTAACGCAAATTCTGTCCCTTCTGGGTGTAGACGTTGGTAGACTGTATTGCATGGCAATTTTAAGCTGATTCATAAATAAGCATAGCCTTAAGCGGGGTGACGGGCGGAATGTCCCGTGAACTCCTGACTTTAGAACACACTGTGATAAGAATAGAGATCCAACAGACATGGTAGATTCCCTGAAAAGACCCGCTTTTGACGAAATCAGACCTGGGGTAAAAGTCCCAGCCAAAGAAACCATCCTCACTCCCCGTTTCTACACAACGGATTTTGAGGAAATGGAGAAAATGGACATCTCCGTCAATGAAGAGGAACTCTTAGCCATTCTCGAAGAGTTTCGGGTAGACTACAACCGCAATCACTTTGTCCGGGATCAAGAGTTTGAACAATCCTGGGATCATATTGATGGCGAAACTCGTCGTTTATTCATTGAATTTTTAGAGCGTTCCTGCACGGCTGAATTTTCAGGTTTCTTGCTCTATAAAGAACTCAGCCGTCGTCTCAAGGATAAAAGCCCTGTTTTAGCGGAGTGTTTTCAATTGATGTCGCGGGATGAAGCTCGTCATGCGGGTTTTCTGAATAAAGCGATGTCCGATTTCAATCTGTCCTTAGATTTAGGATTTCTGACCAAAAGCCGTCAGTACACTTTCTTTAAACCTAAATTCATCTTTTACGCCACCTATTTATCTGAAAAAATTGGTTACTGGCGCTATATCACCATTTATCGTCATTTAGAAGCCCATCCCGAAAACCGCATTTATCCGATTTTCCGCTTCTTTGAAAATTGGTGTCAGGATGAGAACCGTCACGGCGATTTCTTCGATGCGGTGATGCAATCTCAACCCCAAATGTTGAATGATTGGAAAGCGAAGCTTTGGTGTCGTTTCTTCCTGTTGTCAGTGTTTGCCACCATGTATTTAAACGATTTACAACGGGCGGATTTTTATGCTGCCATTGGTTTAAATGCACGGGATTATGATATTCACGTCATTGAAAAAACGAATGAAACCGCAGGTCGCGTTTTCCCGGTGATGTTGGATGTGAATAATCCTGAATTCTATAACCGATTAGATATCTGCCTCAAGAACAACGAACAGTTAACGGCGATTGTTAATTCTGATAGCCCTAAATTCGTTCAGTTCTTCCAAAAACTGCCCTACTATCTGTCTAACGGATGGCAGTTGCTCAAACTGTACTTAATGAAACCGATTGATGTTACCGCCTCTCAAGGTGCTGTTTATTAATCAATCCTGGAATGTACATCTAAATTAAACGGAAAGAGGTTCTGTGTTTTACAGAGCCTCTTTATTTTGGATATCATTTCGACAGAACTCGTTTATACTAAATTCACCATATAGCAATCGCCAAGGTGGTTAGGACATAAAAGCCTTTTCCTACCTGTTCCCTGTTCCCTGCTATAGCTTTTTCTGTTCCTCCTTGTTTTCCCCCATCCCTGATTAATCTATGTTAGAAATGCTTAGGAATCAACTAACGCATTTACGGATTGTTCAACGTCTTTTTAACTATTTAAAATCTGTGAATGTAGTTCCTGAATATAATAATACACTCAACCATTTGTCTTATGAACGGTGGCGACATCATTTTTTGTCAGTGCGATTAAATCTGGCGTTTTATATCGGAATTTGTATTTATTTTAGCGCTATTTTAATTAATTTTTTGCAATTTATTCTTTGGAATCAACCCTTTTTAGATCAAACGTTATATTTACAAATATTTGCATCTTTAGGTCTACTAACTTGTTTGAAATTATTAAAAACACCTTGGGGAAATCAACATTTAGGTTATCTATTTTTAGGATTATCAATCTCCCTTGAATTAACAAAACAAATTATTCAAACGGTCAATGGAAATGTTAGCCCGAATTTATTTGGTTGGGTGTTAACCTTTGTCAGTCAAGCAACATTAATTCCCGTGCGATTAATCTTACATTTAACCTCCCAATCGATTATCTTAGGCTATTATTTCGGAATCAATAAATTACTGGGTAATAAAATTATTCCTGATAACTATGATTCCTTAATGTTAATATTATTTTTATTTTGGACTTGTTTAATTTGTAATTTGTCCGTTTACTTGTATGAAAACTTACAACGAACTTGGTTTAATTCGCGACAAAAATTAGAACAAGCTTATGAACAATTAGCTATAACAGAAGCAAAATATCGCAGCATTTTTGAAAATTCCTTAGAAGGGTTATTCCAATCTACTCCTGACGGACATTTTATTAGTGCTAATCCCGCACTCGCCAGGATTTATGGCTATTCGTGCCCGGAAGATTTAATCCAAAATCTTTCCCATATTCCTGATCAAATTTATGTTAATCCTCAACGGCGAGAAGAATTTGTACGTCTCATTAATGAACAAGGAACAGTTTTAGGGTTTGAATCTGAGGTTTACCGTTCTGATGGAAGTATTATTTGGATTTCGGAAAATGCTAGAGTCATTCGAGATTCAGTGGGAAAAATTATTGCTTATGAGGGAGACGTAAAAGATATTACTCAGCGCAAATATTCTGAAGCTGAAATTCACAAAGCCTTACATCAAGAAAAAGAATTAAATCAACTTAAATCTCGATTTGTCTCCATGATTTCCCATGAATTTCGTACTCCCTTAACAACCATTTTAGCATCCGCAGAAGCTTTAGAACATTATAGCCATAAATGGGATGAAGAGAAGAATTTAACTTATTTACGACGAATTCAAACAACGGTTCACCATTTGACAGAACTCTTAAATGAGGTATTATTAATTGGTCAAGGAGAAGCCCACAAAATACCCTTTCATCCCAGTTTAATTAATTTAGAATATTTTTGTTTTACTTTAATTCAAGAGATGCAGGTTGGCTTAGATGATCAAAAACATTTATATTTTATTCCTCCTGAATCCGACTTGCGGCAATCCTCAACTTTACCCGTTCTAGTGTATTTAGATGAAAAACTCTTACAACACATTTTATATAACTTAATTACCAATGCGATTAAATACTCTCCTCAAGGGGGAAACATCGAATTAAAATTAAATTATAATGTTAATCAAGCCATTTTAACACTAAAAGATCAAGGAATTGGGATTCCTCTAGAAGACCAGCAGCATTTATTTGAACCCTTTCATCGGGCAAAAAATGTCGGGGTAATTCCCGGTACAGGATTAGGGTTAACTATCGTTAAAAAATCCGTTGAAATTCAGGGAGGTGTGATTCATATTGAAAGTCAAATCAATTTGGGAACAACAGTAACTCTCATTTTTCCCTTATCAAATCAAGAGTATAACCCATGAAAAAAGTATTAGTCATAGAAGATGATCTCAATGTTCGCTCTATTATTTTAGATATCTTGGAAGCTGAAGAATTTTTAGGAATTGGTGCAGAGGATGGAGAAAAGGGGATAAAATTAGCCAGAGAAATTTTACCGGATTTAATTATTTGTGATGTCATGATGCCGGGATTAGATGGACATCAAGTTTTAGAAGAATTAAGACAGTTTAAATCTACAGCAACCATTCCTTTTATTTTTTTAACGGCTAAATCAACAACGGCTGATTTTCGCTATGGGATGAATTTAGGCGCTGATGATTATCTCAGTAAACCTTTTACACACCAAGATTTATTAGAAGCTATCCATAGCCGGATTCAAAAATACCAAGTTTTTGAACAAAAAGCACAAGAACAATTGGATGAGTTATGTAATAAGATTACCCTTTCTCTCCCCCATGAGTTAAGAACTCCCTTGAATGGAATTATCGGAACTACACAACTGTTAATTGCAGATTTTGAGGAAATGGCACCGGATGAAATTCAAGAGATGTTAGAAAATATTAGTCTGTCTGCGGCTCGTTTATACCGACTAACTTGTAATTTTCTCCTATATGCTGATTTAGAATTATTAGAACGAGATCCGCAAAGATCTCAATATTTTCCTAAAGGATTTATTTCCGACCCTGAACGTTTAATTAGAAGGATTATTGAAAGTAAAATTCAAGAAATTAAAGGAAATTTCCTAAATCCCGGCTTGGAAATCGAAAAATGTGACGTTAATCTTCCTGAAGAAATTTTTAATAAAATTACAGAAGAATTAATTGATAATATGATTAAATTTTCAGCCAATAATACTCAGATTGTTGTTAAAGGATATCAAATTTTTAATTATTATTATCTGGAATTTATGAACACAGGACGGGGAATGACCGCCGAACAAATTGCTAAAGTTGGAGCTTATCAGCAATTTGAACGTCGCATTTATGAACAACAAGGATCAGGATTAGGATTGATTTTGGTTAAACGTTTAGTTCAGTTTTATCAAGGAAGATTAGAAATTGAAAGCACCATAGGAAAAACAACAATTGTGCGAGTTATTTTATCAACGGTTTCTAGTTAAAAATAGGGGAATTTGTTGATTATAAAGTTCCCGAAGGGTCTGGCGTAATAATTCTAATGCGACTCCCCCTCCTCTATATTCTGGCGCAATTCCAACGGAGGCGAGTCCAGCAACCGGAATAGATTTTCCTCCCCACCATTGACCCATAAAAAAAATACATAGCCCTCCGGCTAGGGTTCCATTTTGATAAATGATCCGAAAGTTTTCTAATCCTATAAAATCTCGATACTCATCCCATTCCTGAACGTTAAAACACTGATCTAAAATTTCACCCAGTTGTTGAGCTTCCTAGGGATGGGTAACGGGAGTAACCGGAAGTGATGAAGTCATCGTAGGGGAGGTTGAAGGTTTCTGCCCATAGAAATACCACAGTTGCTAGATTGTAGCAACTGTGGCTAGATCAGTTATCAGTTATCAGTTATCTCTAATTGTAGCAGCAATCGCAAAATTTTTCTATACTGTTTTAATCAATATCCTAGGTGAACGCAGGAAGCTTGCTAGGACTCTGTTGTGGCTGATGGCAGACTTTTCTTATACAATAACAAGGCATAACCTGATCACAACGTTGATTCAATGGCAACTTCGTCTAATCTCGAACAAGAAATTGAGCAACAACCCCAGGTTTTACAAAGGCTGTTAACCTCGGAACGTCCCATTATCCAACAGCTAGTTACAGAATTACATCACCGCCAGATTTCTCAAATTGTGATGGCAGCACGAGGAAGTAGTGATAATGCAGCCCGATATGCTCAATATGTGTTCGGTTCCCTGAATGGATTTTTAGTGAGTTTGGCGACACCGAGTTTATATAGTATTTATCAGCAAACGCCACAATTAAAAAATACATTAGTATTAGGAATTAGCCAAAGTGGTCAAAGTCCTGATTTAGTAGCCGTATTAGCAGAAGCCCGTCTTCAAAAGGTTTTAACCGCCGCAATTACTAATTTTTCCGACTCCCCCTTAGCCCAACAAGCAGATTATGTGATTAACTTAAATGCAGGAGTAGAAAAATCCATTGCAGCGACTAAAACCTATACCACTGAATTATTAGCGATCGCTCTTTTAAGTGCAGAACTCTCTCAACAATCAACAATCTTAAAAACCGTTCAAACTGTTCCTGAATTAGTTCAAAAAACCTTAACCTTAAATCCAGAAATTAATCATTTAGTAGAACGCTATCGCTATATGAAACATTGCGTTGTCATTGGTCGAGGTTATAACTATGCAACGGCTTTTGAACTGGCTTTAAAACTTAAGGAATTAACCTATACTCTCGTTGAACCCTATAGCAGTGCTGACTTTTTGCATGGGCCTTTAGCCATTGTGGAACCTGGATTTCCTGTTTTTGTCATTGCACCATCGGGGAAAGTTTTACCCGAAATACAAGCTTTAATGCAAACTTTAAAACAACGGGAAGCCGAGTTAATTGTTATTAGCGATGATCAAGAAACCTTAAAATTTGCTCAAACTTCGTTAATTTTACCGCCTGATATTCCTGAATGGATTTCTCCCCTCGTAGCCATTATTCCGGGTCAATTATTTGCCTTAAATTTAGCGTTAACACGCCATTATAATGTCGATCAACCTCGTGGACTGCAAAAAGTAACGGAAACCCGCTAGGAACACCAGGAGAAAATTCCCCCCTTTGAATCGTACATACCGTACCTAAGTCTTAATGAACCAAAATTAAAAAAACGTTACATTATAGATAAAAGAACTGAAAAACTCCCACAATCAAAAAAATGAACAGATTATCTGTTTCCCTCTGAAATGGGATTTTCCAGTTTCCAGTCCTCAGAAAATGAGATGTGATTTATGTTCAAAAAACTTTTAAAACCTTTAGCTGTTTTCAGTTTGGTTGCTGTTTTATTTTTTAGTCAAGCCGATGGAGCCTTAGCAGCCCGAAGTGGGGGACGCATTGGTGGAGGTTCCTTTAGAGCACCGAGTCGTAGTTATAATCCTGGCCCTAGCCGTGCTCCAGGGGGATATTATGGTGGGGGCGGGTTTGGATTTCCGTTTATTATTCCCTTCTTTGGATTTGGCGGAGGCGGGTTATTTTCCCTGCTGATTTTTATGGCCATTGCGGGGTTCATCTTCAGAAGTTTTCGGTCAACGATGGAACAAGATGAACTGGGATACAGCAGCAACCCAACGGTTTCCGTCGCCCGTTTACAAGTGGGGTTACTGGCTCAAGCGAGAACATTACAAGCCGATTTAGACCGCATAGCCCAAACCGCCGATACAGGTTCCGCAGCCGGTCGCGCCCAAGTCTTACAGGAAACCACCTTAGCGTTGTTACGCCATCCCGAATATTGGGCCTATGGTTCTTCCCAGTCTGAACAAACCGGAATCAATTCCGCCGAAGCTAAATTTAATCAATGGGCATTAGCAGAACGCAGTAAATTTACGGAAGAAACTCTGTCTAATGTTAACAATCAGTTAATCGGTGGGGTGGCTCCGAGTCTGACGGGAAATAACGCGAATTTAGTTAATCAAACTGGCGATTTAACCCCAACGGAAAACGAATATATTGTGGTAACGTTAGTCGTCGGAACATTAGGACAAATTCAACTTCCCAAAGTCAATAGTCCTGAAACCTTACGTCAAGCTTTAAGTCGGTTAGGTTCCGTTGGAAGCGAACAATTATTAGCTGTAGAAATTCTCTGGACACCTCAAGCCAGTGGGGATACTCTCAGCACCGATGATATGTTGGCTTACTATCCCAATTTAACCTTAGTTTAATCTTAGGGTGGGCAGGGATTTCATATAAGGTGTTTAACAATAACCTACTGTTCCCTGTTCCCTGTTCCCTATTTAAAACAAAAGGAGGTGACATCAGCCACCTCCTTTAAGATTACAAATTAATCATCGAATTAGTAATCGAAATCGCCGCCCATACCAGCACCAGCACCAGCGGTCGCATTATCTTTGGGTTCGGGTTTGTCAACAACAATACACTCAGTTGTTAACACCATTCCAGCGATCGAAGCGGCGTTTTGCAG
Source organism: Planktothrix tepida PCC 9214 (assembly GCF_900009145.1). Classification (NCBI taxonomy): domain Bacteria; kingdom Bacillati; phylum Cyanobacteriota; class Cyanophyceae; order Oscillatoriales; family Microcoleaceae; genus Planktothrix; species Planktothrix tepida. The sequence continues at coordinate 376,857 of NZ_LN889803.1, read as the reverse complement.
AGCCGAACGGGTCACTTTCGCTGGGTCAACAATACCCGCTTCAAACATATCCACAAATTCGTTAGAAGAGGCATTGTAACCGACGTTAAAGTCTTTTTCTTTAACTCGTTCAGCCACAACAGCACCGTTAACACCCGCGTTTTCAGCGATCCGTTTGAGAGGAGCAGCCAACGCACGGGACACGATCAACGCTCCAGTTAAAGCTTCATGGGTGAGGTTAGCATTCGCCCACTCTTCTAACTGAGGTGCTAAGTGAGCCAGAGTTGTACCACCACCGGGAACGATCCCTTCTTCAACGGCCGCTTTGGTGGCGTTGATGGCATCTTCCAGACGCAGTTTGCGGTCTTTCATTTCGGTTTCAGTTGCAGCACCGACTTTGATTACCGCAACACCACCGGCTAATTTAGCCAAGCGTTCTTGGAGTTTTTCACGGTCGTAGGAAGACTCGGTTTCTTCCATTTGACGGCGAATTTGCTCACAACGGGCTTTTACTGAAGCTTCATTGCCTTCGGCGACGATGGTGGTGTTATCTTTGGTCAGGGTAACGCGACGGGCTTTACCCAACATATCCAGCTTGGCGTTTTCCAGTTTCAGACCCGCATCTTCAGTGATCAGTTGACCACCGGTTAACACGGCGATGTCTTCTAACATGGCTTTGCGGCGATCTCCAAACCCAGGGGCTTTAACCGCAGCAACATTCAGAACACCGCGCAGACGGTTGACAACCAGAGTCGCTAAGGCTTCTTTTTCAATATCTTCAGCGATAATCACCAACGGACGGCCAGAACGAGCCACTTGCTCCAGAACGGGCACTAAGTCTTGAACTAAGGTGATTTTTTTATCGGTAATTAACAGATAGGGTTCTTCCAGAATGGCTTCCATCCGTTCCGTATCGGTGGCAAAGTAGGGGGAAATATAGCCTTTATCAAAGCGCATCCCTTCGGTGATTTCCAACTCGGTTGTCATAGATTTCCCTTCTTCTAAGGAAATCACGCCTTCTTTACCGACTTTATCCATCGCTGAAGCAATCATTTTACCGACTTCTTCATCGTTTCCGGCAGAGATGGAACCGACTTGAGCGATCGCTTTGGAATCTTCCACTTGGCGAGCGTGTTCAGCGATTTTTTCGACTAAAAAGTTAGTAGCTTTATCAATACCGCGTTTGAGTTCAATGGGGTTGGCTCCCGCAGCCACGTTCCGCAGACCTTCTTTAACCATCGCGTGAGCCAGAACCGTTGCAGTGGTGGTTCCGTCCCCAGCAGCATCGTTGGTTTTGGAGGCAGCTTGACGAATTAGGGCAACACCAGTATTCTCAATGTTATCTTCTAGTTCAATTTCTTTAGCAATGGTGACGCCATCATTCACGATTTGGGGCGCACCAAATTTTTTTTCTAATACAACGTTACGACCTTTGGGGCCAAGAGTAACGGCAACGGACTCTGCCAAGATGTCCATACCGCGTTCTAATGCACGACGAGCATTTTCGTTGTAGATGATACGTTTAGCCATAGGTGTTGTGTTCAGGTTTTAGGTTAATAGTAAAAACGAATTCGGAAAAAGATGGGTTGAGGGTTTAACAAGTCAGATCGCAGAACACCAGTGTGGTGTACGATCTAAAAGGTTGAAAACGCGACTTAGCTGACGATGGCTAAGATATCTTTTTCAGCTAACAGAACAAATTCATCGCTGCCGAGTTTGACGTCAGTGCCAGCGTATTTAGAATAAAGAACTTTGTCACCGACTTTAACTTCTAATTCGGAGCGAGAACCATCATCATTCCGTTTGCCAGGGCCAACTGCCACGACTTCGCCCACTTGGGGTTTTTCTTTGGCGGTGTCAGGCAATAAAATCCCACCTGCGGTTTTTTCTTCAGACGCACTTACTTTGACGAAAACGCGCTCACCTAATGGTTTAACGGTTGATACGCTTAGAGATACAGCAGCCATTCATTAGCCTCCAGTTCACAGCAATAATTGGGAACGAGAGTTGTGTTACTTCCTTTGAGAAATTTCACATTAGCACTCTCAACTCCTGAGTGCTAATTTAGCGAAAATACCCCACCCATTGCAACAACCTAATTTGTACGGGTTTCCGAACAGAGGGGAAGGGGGAGCAGGGGACAGGGAGCAGGGCAAGCAGACAGGGCTGTTTCATATTTGAAAATTATAGTTAATTTAAACTTCTTACTTTTTTCCCTTTTTGTTTCCTAAATTATCGTTTCCGGCGAATGATCCGATTATTCTGAATAATTGCCAGGGCTGTTTCATTTTCCCAAATTGGGGAGTCAATTTGACTCCCCAATTTTTAGGAATGAGGCGAAAAAACTGAGTAATTCTAACTGAATTGTCTGGAGTTTTGCTCAGGAGATAATTTTCTTAATTTTTAAATAACAAAAACTTATCTAAATCTTTCATATAGAGAACTTACATCTATGTATTTAGATTTTTATCGCTTCAAAAATCGATTATTTTCAAGATTTTAGGGCAAACAATTCCTCCAGACTGAAAATCTTGTGCCAGTGAACCGTTAACCATTGTTGTCCTTCTGTTATTGATACAAAACCCCAACTTCTGGTTCCCTGGGCTTTCCGGTAATCCTTGACTTTTTTCAGTTTTTTTATTAGAGTTGTTAGCATCTTTATTTTTACAAAAGAATCAGCGACCGCTTTTGATTTTATCAGCTAGCGATCGCTATTTCTTTACTCTTTTCCCCCCGACTTTGAAACAGCCCTGCTTTATTAAGGAGGATTTAGGGGGATCTAACCTCGGCTGTAATCACAGGTTTTCGGCTTAACGGGACTTAATCTTTGAAGCCGGGGTTGAAAGTCCAGCCAGACTCAAATATAAACCATAGATATCAGGGATTTCAGCAATTATGAACGTGCCAGCCATAAACAAATCTATCATTTTCGTAGACTCCTCAGTAGAAGACTATCAAAGCCTAATTGATAACGCCGATACCGCTCAAATTGTAATTTTAGATAACATATCTAGCGGGATTGAACAAATTACTAATGCCTTAGCTAATCAGCAAGATATTGAATCTGTACACATCATTTCTCATGGTAGCGAAGGCAGTTTAAAACTCGGTACTGATGTACTGAATGGGAATGATATAGAAAATTTCAATACTCAGCTACAACAGTGGGGAAATGCTCTAACAGAAAATGGCGATATTTTATTATATGGATGCAACGTAGTCGCCGGAGAAACGGGCAAGAATTTTGTTAAACGATTAAGTGAAATCACTGGGGCAGATATCGCCGCCTCTAACGACTTAACCGGAAATCAAATATTAGGGGGGGACTGGGATTTAGAAATAGTAACGGGCAACATAGAAGCCACCGTACCCTTTAATCAGGAGGCGATGGCAGATTATGACTATACACTGGCTAACTTTGATGTCACGGCAGCAACCGATGATGGCACTGGCACTGTAGCAGGTACATTAAGCAAAGCCATTTTAGACGCGAATACCGCAGCCGGCGATGACACGATTACCCTTACTACAAATGTCAGGCTGACTGGGACTCCAAATCAGCTAATTGACAGCAATATTGCCTTTATTGGCGGAGGTTTTTCTGTTAGCGGGGATGTTAATAATAGCGGCACGAATAATGCAGGTGATGTTCGTCCCTTCTTTGTCAAGTCTGGAACCGTCAGTTTCTCCAACCTGACCATTAATGGAGGAAGGGCACAAGGAGGAAATGGCCCGCGTGGCGGTGGTGGCGCGGCTGGTATGGGCGGCGCGTTATTTATCTATAACGGCATTGTGACAATTGATAACGTAACTTTTACCAGCAACCAGGCGATCGGCGGGAATAGCGCTCCGGGTGCCCTAGGTGGTGGCGGCGGTCTTGGCGGCGACGGCGGAAGTGCCAACTGGGCTAGCGGCGGAGGTGGTGGCGGCTTTGGTGGCAACGGTGTCAGTGGCAATAACGTAAGTGGCGGAGCTGGCGGAAGCGGCGGGGCATTCGGCGCTGCCGGTGCTGGCGGCAAGGGTGCAGACAACTGGGATAGCGGCGGCAACGCCGGTAGCTTTGGTGGTGGCGGCGGTGCGTCTGGCGACCAAGGCAAACCAGGTGGCTTTGGTGGCTTTGGTGGCGGCGGTGGTGCTGGTACAAGCACCGGTGGCTTTGGTGGCTTTGGCGGTGGCGGTGGCTATGGTACTGGTGTCACAGGCGGCTTTGGCGCTGGCAATGGTGGTACCATTGCTGGTGGTGGTGGTGGTGCCGGGATGGGGGGCGCGATTTTTGTCAGAGAAGGCTCTTTAACGCTGCAAAACACCACCTTCACCAACAACACCACGACAGGCGGCACGGGATCGAACAATAATGGCAAAGCCCTGGCAGGCGCGATTTTCGTGCTGGATGCAGCCGCACAAACCGCACAAACCACCCAAGGCAACACAAAGGGAATGCCAACGGCTCTTCCCACCGTCACTGCCCTTGGTTTCCTACGCACCAGTGGCAATGCTGCTGCTGAGAACGCAAGCACTACCACAGATAATAATGATATCTACGGGACAATTATCAACACTGCCCCTGTCCTTGCCGATACCGTCGTCACCCTTAGCAGTATCTTAGAAGATGCAGTTGCACCCACTGGCGCTGTTGGCACCCTCATCTCATCTATTGCAGCCATCGGTACAAACATCACCGACCCCAACACTGGCGCAGTCGCAGGCGTAGCCATCACCGCCGCCGACACGACTTACGGCAGTTGGTTCTATACGACAGATGGCGGTACAAATTGGAACCCCTTGGGCGCAGTATCCAATACCAGCGCTCGCTTACTGGCAGCCGATGCCAACACCCATATCTACTTCCAACCAACAACCGCCAACTACAACGGCACTATCACCAACGCCCTCACCTTCCGCGCCTGGGATCAAATAGTGGGAACGAATGGTAGCACAGCCAACACCAGCATCAATATTGGTGTTAGCACCGCCACCGACACCGCAGACATCACCGTCACCCCCGTCAACGACATTCCCAGTTTCACCGCCACCAACCCAACAGTAAATGAAGATGCGGGAGCGCAAACAGTAACGGGTTGGGCAACTTTCAACGCTGGCTCAGCCTACGAAACTGCCCAAACAGCCACATATATCGTTAGTAACATTGGCACTCCCAGTTTATTTGCAGTGGCTCCAGCAATAGACGCCAACGGTCAACTCACCTACACTCCTGCGGCTGATGCTAATGGGACTTCGACGTTTGATGTTGTGGTGCAAGATAGTGGTGACACTGATAACGGCGGTGTGAATACTTCCACGACTCAAACCTTTACTATTACTGTTAACTCTGTTAACGACAAACCCAGTTTTAGTAACGCTGGCAACCAGATATTAACAGCATGGACAAACACAATTCAAACTGTTAGCAACTGGGCAAATACTGTTATCTTCGGCCCCGCCGATGAATCAACTCAAAGAGTCCTCAACTACACTGTTACTAACACCGATAATACCTTATTTACCGCTCAACCAACTGTAGCAATCGATGGCACGTTGACCTACACTCCCAGTGGTAAACCTGGTACTGCCACTGTTAGCGTGAAACTGCAAGATGACGGTGGTACAGCCAATGGTGGTGTCGATCTTTCCGACATAGCTACTTTTGATATCACCATTCCCGCACCAAAAGTTAACCTGACTGTTAGCACCAATACTGCCAGTGAAGCCGGGACAACAGCTATTACCTTGACCGCTACTGCTGAAGGTAATGTTGTCGGTGCTCAAACCCTTGATTTAGCATTAACGGGTACTGCTAGTGCGGCTGACTTTACTGGTACTATTCCCACTCAAATCACTATCCCAGATGGGAGTAATACCGGACAAGTAACCATTACAGTTAAGGATGATTTGATTGCTGAAGGTACGGAAACCGCTACTTTAACAATTAGCAACCCATCAACAGGAATAGCATTAGGAACTACCACTAACCAAAGTGTAACGATTACTGACAATGATACGGCGGGCATTACTGTTACACCCACCACAGGTTTAACCACAACAGAAGCCGGGGGAAATGCCACATTTACAGTCGTATTAAATAGTCAACCCACAGCCGATGTCACCATCCCATTAACAAGTAGTAACACCGCCGAAGGTACAGTAGACAAAACCAGTTTAACCTTCACCGCAGCTAACTGGAATGTGGCACAAACCGTCACCATTACCGGAGTAGATGATAGCGTAGATGATGGAGATATTGCCTATAATATTGTTACGGCTACTGCTACCAGTACCGATGCTAATTATAGTGGTTTTGATGCTTCAGATGTGGCAGTTACTAATACCGATAACGATATCAAAGGCATTACTGTTACACCCACCACAGGTTTAACCACAACAGAAGCCGGGGGGACAGCTAATTTTACAGTCGTATTAAATAGTCAACCCACAGCCGATGTCACCATCCCATTAACAAGTAGTAATACCGCCGAAGGTACAGTAGACAAAACCAGTTTAACCTTCACCGCAGCTAACTGGAATACTCCCCAAACCGTCACCATTACCGGAGTAGATGATAACATCGTTGATGGAGATATTGCCTATAATATTGTTACTGCTACTGCTACCAGTACCGATGCTAATTATAGTGGTTTTGATGCTTCAGATGTGGCAGTTACTAATACCGATAACGATATCAAAGGCATTACTGTTACACCCACCACAGGTTTAACCACAACAGAAGCCGGGGGAAATGCCACATTTACAGTAGTTTTAAATAGCNCTCCCACACCGGAACCAATACCAACTCCCACACCGGAACCGACCCTAGCTTCCACACCGGAACCAACAGTCGCTCCCACACCGGAACCAATACCAACTCCCGCACCCCAACCAACGGCTGTATTTGATCTCTCAAAGTTTATTGTTGGACTATCGTTAAACACAACCGAACCCAGTGGAGAACCCCAACAGGGGACGAGTAATGATGACCAAATATTCGGCACAGATGAGAATAACTGGATTAACTCAGGTGCTGGAAATGATCAGGTGTACGGGTATAAAGGCAATGATTACCTCGACCTCGGTAGCGGAGATGACATCGCTCATGGCGGTAAAGAAGATGATTATATTATCGGTAGTGAGGATAATGATCTCATTTTTGGGGATGAAGGCAAAGATGTCCTAATCGGAAATAGCGGTAATAACATCCTGTTTGGCGGTCAAAATGATGACTTTTTACAAGGAGGCGACGGTGATGATCAGCTGTTTGGCGGTCAAAACGATGACTCCCTCCGAGGCGGTGAAGGTAATGACAGCCTATTCGGAGATATTGGCAGCGATGTCTTAGAAGGTAATGCAGGTGATGACTTGCTCTTGGGTGGAGAAGACCAAGACACTATGTCTGGTGTTGCAGGTAATGACACCCTCTATGGCGGTCAAGCCAATGACCTTGTAGATGGAAATGAGGGCAATGATATCCTATTCGGAGATTTAGGGGATGATACCCTCGATGGCGGTGAGGGTAACGATATTCTCACTGGTGGTGAGGGTAATGACTGGTTAGTCGGAGCCGGGGGCGATGACACCCTAACAGGTGGTGCGGGTAATGACCGCTTCTATCTAGCTAGTAGTTTTGGGAAGAACCTGATTACCGACTTTACTAACGGAGAGGATATTATCGCTTTAACCGGAGGTCTAACTTTTGAACAGTTAGAAATTACCTCTTTTAACGGCTCGACTCTGATTAAAATCGCCAGTAGTCAACAACAGTTGGCTGAACTGTTTGGAGTCGATAGTAGCTTGATCGGTGAGAGCAATTTTGTTCTCGGATAACAGTCATTAGTGTAGAGACGTGCTACGGTGCGTCTCTAATACTGATTTTTCATACAATCAACCCGATCTTCAACACATCAACAGCTAACACCTGTACACTTTAAAACTGTTAGGATATAGTTTTAAGGCTTTTTAGATCAAACGGCGTAATTATATGTCATCTTCGTCTGAATCTGCGATGATTGCCACTTCTGAGTCGGGTTTAGGGACTCAACCTCTGGTGAAAGCGGTGCAAGCTTTGGGATTAGATAAAATTCAGCGCCATATTTTGATTTGTGCGGATCAAACTAAACCCCTCTGTTGCTCTAAGGAAGAGAGTTTAGAAGCCTGGAACTATTTGAAAAAACGATTAGCCGAGTTAAAACTGGATCAGCCGACAGAGACTCAACCCGGTTGTACGTTCAGAACCAAAGCCAATTGTTTGCGTGTTTGTACTTATGGCCCTATTTTAGTAGTTTATCCTGATGGGGTTTGGTATCATTCTGCAACACCAACTGTGATTGAACGAATTCTCCAAGAGCATATTTTGGGATCTCAAGTAGTAAAAGAGTATGTGTTTCTCACCCATCCTCTACCCGATTGTTTTTCTTGTGTCCCACCAGAGGTCAAGGATTAGCTAAGAAATCTATTGAAACGTTAAGTCTTTTTTTGCTTAAGCATTTGTAACTTATATAGATCCGATTTCCGGTATGATGGATATTGGATCACTTCTTACTAAAATGTCGTAAACTTGCCTATATATCTACTTTTCAGAACGCTGTTTTATTGACAGCTAAATCAGGAGACTACTGACTTTAGAGAAATGTCTCCCTAGCTCAGGGGTAGTCACAAAATATAAGACAATCAAGGTTTTTGAGTCCCAAGATCAAGAAAAAGCCGTTCATCCGGCTCCTTGAATCAATCTCAAAAATTGTCCTTGATGTTGCAGGATTCTCCATTGGAACATATTTAAAATGAAGGATAGTAACGGAGAACAAAAACGACTCATGCTGGTGGATGATGACCCCAACCTGGTCTTATTGGTCAGGGATTATTTAGAATTTCGGGGATATGATGTCATCACCGCAGAGAACGGCAGAGTAGCATTGGAAATTCTCGAACAAGAACTTCCTGATCTGATGATCTGCGATATTATGATGCCAGAAATGGACGGCTATACTCTAGTTAAGCAAATTAGAGAAGATCCGCGTACCGGATGGATTCCTGTTCTATTTTTATCAGCAAAAGGACAAAGCCAAGATAAAGTCAAAGGTTTGAATACCGGAGCCGATGTCTATATTGTTAAGCCTTTTGAACCTGAAGAATTAGTGGCTCAAGTGGAATCTTCCCTGCGACAAGCATCCCGTTTGACTCAGCGCCCAAATCCCAATGTGGATAATGGCCCTAAATTACGGGTGCGTCGGAATGTAGAACTCACCCCTACGGAATTAAGGGTTGTACAGTTAGTGGCCCAAGGTTTAGCGAACCGTGATATTGCTCGGATTATGAAAGTCAGTCAACGCACGATTGAAAGCCATGTGAGCAATATGTTGGGAAAAACAGGCCTTCATAATCGCACAGAACTAGCTCGATGGGCACTAGAAAGCAAAAAAGCCTAGAACATCAGGGTTCAGCCGAGGGAAACACTAAAAATCCAATCACCATTCCAGAGCACAGGGGACGGAAAAACAGAAATAGGATCAGCATAACTGGGGAGTTATGGCTAATTCCCTCAATAAATTTACGTTGAGGTGATTAAGATTACGAGGACTGTTCCTTTATTCGGTATACTAGAAAGGTTATAGACTATTTCTATATTGTAGATCAGTAACAACCAAATCCTTAACTGTTGTCATCGTCCAGACCCAGAAGTGATAGAAACAAACAGGGCTAAATCTTAAGTTTCATTTCGTGTGAACAGTTTCCTGTAACACTGAATCTTTCAAAAGACTAGCCAATGAAGTTTTACCTTGTTCCTGGGTTTCTCACCTATTGACACGAAGTAAAATTAACCTCAGCCCAATGATTAACACTAAAAATCAGGATATAACTTGGTGTGTTAAAAAATGGCTCAAGTCGTTAAATAATCAAGGGTTAATCCAATCAATACCCAACGAATTGATAAAGGTTTATGTTTCTTCTGTTAAGGGCTAGTTTGTACTGCATTCATACGGTAGGATCAAATTATATTCTTACATCTATCCGATGAAAGATTCATGGGGAAACAACAGGAGTTGTTGAACGAGAGACTTTCTTTGATTAGGGATGGTAAGATAGAATATTTAGATTAAATTCTTTACTACAAATATTAGGTCTTAAGTTTCTATGCCTAACGTAAAAAACCGTCTTTCTATATTTGTGGACGGTAACAATATGTTCTATGCTCAACAAAAAAATGGTTGGTTTTTTGATCCCCGAAGGGTTTTGACCTATTTCAAAACAGAACAAGCGGAGATTACCTTAGTCAATGCGTTTTGGTATACAGGACTCAAAGACCCCCAAGATCAACGAGGTTTCCGAGATGCGTTAATTAGTCTAGGTTATACAGTTCGCACAAAAATTTTAAAAGAATATTATGATGATAGTTCCGGTCGCTATTCTCAAAAAGCTAATTTAGATATTGAAATTGTCGTAGATATGTTTAATACCGTAGACCAATATGATCGGGTTGTCCTCTTTAGTGGAGATGGAGACTTTGAACGGGCAATTGAACTGTTACGATCTAAAAATACTCATATTACTGTTGTTTCTACAGAAGGAATGATTGCCAGAGAACTCCGTAATGCTACGGATCGATATATCGATTTGAACGATATTCGAGACCAAATTGAAAAAACAGATTACTAAAATTAGCGTTTAAATTCCTAAAACCCATGATTGTGAAAATCCATAGGCCATCAGCTATCCGCGCTACTGATATGCTGCCTTCCCCCCAGGGAAGCAACACAGATTCTAATCAAACGCAACGGAAGTTCTTAAACTGTTAACCTCCCAGGTGTAACGGTCAACCTTTAACCTTTACAACAGGATTTGCAATCATGAAATTTCAACCCAACCCCGACCGAATTATTATTTTTGATACCACCTTGCGGGATGGCGAACAATGTCCCGGCGCGACCTTGAATGTCGATGAAAAACTCGTAATTGCCCGACAATTAGCCCGTTTAGGCGTGGATGTGATTGAGGCGGGATTTGCCATTGCCAGTCCGGGGGATTTTGAAGCGGTTTCTCGCATTGCCGAAACGGTTGGCACAGAAGATGGCCCGGTAATTTGTAGTTTAGCCCGGGCTGTGAAAGGGGATATTGAAGCGGCGGCCAAAGCGGTTTCTCCTGCGTTCCATCGCCGAATTCATACCTTTATTGCCACTTCTGATATTCATTTGGAATATAAACTCAAAAAAACCCGATCTGAGGTGTTGGACATTACCTCGGAAATGGTGGCTTATGCCAAATCTTTTGTGGATGATATTGAATTTTCTCCCGAAGATGCGGGACGGTCTGACCCAGAATTTCTCTATCAAGTCTTAGAACGAGCGATCGCAGCCGGAGCCACAACGGTTAATATTCCTGATACGGTGGGTTATACTACTCCAGCCGAATTTGGGGCAATTATAAAAGGCATTAAAGATAATGTCCCCAATATCGACCAAGCAATTATTTCCGTTCATGGCCATAATGATTTGGGTTTAGCTGTTGCCAATTTCTTAGAAGCGGTGAAAAATGGGGCACGTCAGTTGGAATGTACCATTAATGGCATTGGAGAACGGGCTGGAAATGCGGCGTTAGAAGAATTGGTCATGGGGTTACACGTCCGGCGACAATATTTTAACCCGTTCTTGGGTCGTCCCCAGGAGTCGGAAAAGCCCTTAACCAATATTGATACTCGCCAAATCTATAAAACCTCTCGTTTAGTTTCCAATTTGACGGGAATGTTGGTACAACCGAATAAAGCCATTGTGGGGGCTAATGCCTTTGCCCATGAGTCGGGAATTCACCAAGATGGCATCTTGAAGCATAAACGCACCTATGAAATTATGGATGCTCAATCCATTGGGTTGAATGATAACTTGATTGTTTTGGGCAAACATTCCGGGCGTCATGCGTTTCAAACTCGGATGCGGGAGTTGGGATTTGAATTAACCGAAGATGAGGTGAATAAAGCCTTTGTCCGGTTTAAAGAATTGGCTGATAAGAAAAAAGAAATCACTGATTGGGATTTAGAAGCGATTGTTAATGATGAAATTCAACAAACACCAGAATTATTCCATTTGGAATTTGTGCAGGTGTCCTGTGGAAATCAATCGCGTCCCACCGCTACGGTAACAGTCCGCACCCCTGACGGCCAAGAATTAACGGATGCAGCGATTGGTACTGGCCCGGTGGATGCGGTGTATCGGGCAATTAACCGCGTGACGAATGTTTCTAATGAGTTAATTGAGTTCTCAGTACAGTCGGTAACGGCCGGAATTGACGCCATTGGCGAAGTGACAATTCGTTTACGTCATGAAGGTCGGGTCTTTTCCGGTCATGCGGCGAATACCGATATTATTGTCGCCTCGGCTCAAGCTTATTTGAATGCTCTCAATCGCTTGTATGCAGATTGGCAACCCCGAATTAATCCTCAATCTTCAGAAGTTGTCGAAACTTCGGTTAGTTAATTAAAAGGTAGTTGGCGGTTAACGATTAACCGTCAACACTTCGACACTTCGACTGCGCTCAGTACAAGTCAGTGCAAAGCTGTCAACCGATAATCCTGAATCAATATGAATCCAGAACCTTTTGACGAAAAGAAAAGAATTAAACAGGAAATGCTGTTGGAATATGAAGCCGAAACGATGAAAATGAAAAAAGTTTTTGTCGTGATTATGGCAATTTTAAGCTTAATATTAGCTGGGTTAGGATTGTGGATTTATCAGAATTCTCAAAGTGCTAGAACCCCTGTCCCAGAAATCAGGAATTAAGGGTTAGTTGAGTTGTTTTGTTTTAGGTTTCTCTATAGAGTTTTTGAAGAGTTTAAAATTTTGATCCCTTAATTTCCCTTAACTTAACCTTTTTTCCTGAGAAAAGGGCAAGGTTATCCTAAACTCGCTTCCCTGTCCAACTTCAGAATTACAGGTTAAGGTTCCTCCATGTTTATCCACAATAATAGCATAGGTGATTGCTAATCCTAAACCCGTTCCTTGACCCACAGGTTTAGTTGTGAAAAATTGATCAAAACTGCGACGTTGAACTTCAGCAGACATCCCAATCCCATTATCAGCAATATTAATTTTTAATAGATGTTGCTCAGTAACAGATTCAATTTTAATCCGAATTTGAGGGACGAATACATTCAGCGTTTTAGAATGATTTCCTAACATGATCGCTTTACTATCAATCGCATCAATCGCATTATTGAAAACATGAATAAAAACTTGATTGATCTCACTCGCATAACACTCAATGGGAGGTAATTTGTCATAATCATGAATGATTTCAATTTCAGGACGATGGGAAGTCGGTTTAAAGCGATGACTTAATAACATTAATGTACTTTCAATCCCTTCTTTTAAATCTATCTCTTTTAATTGTGCTTCATCAAGTCGAGAAAAAACGCGCAGCGATCGCACTAAATCCCGAATCCGGTTAGCACCTACTTCCATAGAAGATAAAAGTTGAGGAAGATCATCTTTTAAAAAGTCAAAATCAATTTCTTCAGACCAAGCTTTAAGTTCGGGAATATCAGGGGGAAGATACTGTTCATAAAGCTCGATAGTTTTCAATAAATCTTGGACATATTTTTGAGCATGAAAGATATTTCCATAAATAAAATTAATCGGATTATTAATTTCATGAGCTACCCCTCCGACTAACTGACCTAAACTCGACATTTTTTCAGTTTGAATTAACTGAAGCTGCATTTTTCTTAATTGCAAGTGTACATGAATTCGAGCTAATACTTCTTCAGGTTCAATAGGCTTTGTAATATAATCAACTCCTCCCACTTGTAAGCCTTTAACTTTATTTCCCAATTCACTCAAAGCCGTCATAAAAATTACGGGAATATCTTTTGTTTTTGGATTTTCCTTTAACTGACGGCAGGTTTCAAAGCCATCAATTCCCGGCATCATCACATCTAATAAAATTAAATCGGGCAAGTTTTCTTGAAGTTTAACTAAGGCATTTTCTCCACTTTTGGCAATGGAAACTCGGAAGCCAGACTGATTTAAGATATCTAGCAATAATTTAATATTGGTAAGATTATCATCCACAATTAAAATGGAATAGGAATGATGGGAATTTTTCATAATTTTTTAAATAAGGTGGGGTTGAATAAACCGAATAATTTCTTCATCTTCAAACGCTTCAGATAATTGCAGAATATAATCTGCAAAGGCAATATATTGATCATCTAACTCCTTAATTCGATTGGCTTCACTTTGAACTTCTAAAATATAGCCTCCCCTTGCCAAATCGTACAACTGAGTCAGTTCTTCAGGTGGAGGAATCATTAACGAATCAACAGATGGGGATAACCGGGGAGTCACGGTGCTCGTGTCTGAGTTTTCATAAATCCAAATTAAGTTTAACAAGTGTTGGAGTTGATTCAATAAATTTTGTTCTTGAATGGGTTTAGGTAAAAAACCATTACAGCCTGCGTTTAAACATTCTTCTCGATCTGAACTAAATACAGAAGCCGAAGAAGCAATAATTATCAGATCAAAAAATTCTAAATCCGCTCTTAATTGTCGAGTCATTTCTAACCCACCTAAAACAGGCATAGTTAAATCTGTAATTATAAGATCGGGAAACCATTCTTGAACTATTTCTAACCCTTCTTGTCCTTGAGTTGCTTCTCTAACTTCAAATCCGATAGGTTCTAAAAGATTCACAAGAACGGCTCGGTTTTCCCAGCGATCATCGACAATTAATATTTTACGTTTTTCTCCCTGATAACCCACAATTTTTTGTTGAGTTTTAGGAGTTTTGACTAGCTGCTCTTCTGCTTCGGGAAAGTCTACATCAAACCAGAAGCGACTGCCTTTTCCGAGGGTACTTTCAACCTTAATTTTGCCTCCCATCATCTGTACGATTTGATGACTAATAGCTAATCCTAACCCAGTTCCTTCTGCTTTTCGCTGCTGTTCTCCAACTTGTTCAAAGGGTAAAAATATTTTTTCAATTTGTTGAGCAGTCATCCCAATTCCTGTATCTTCAACTTGAAATCGCAGAGTATAAATTTTAGGGGTAAAAGATTGCCCTTCCCCGGATGGAATTTCTGGAGATTCCGATAATACTTGTACAGAGAAAGTCACTGATCCTTCATCCGTAAATTTAATCGCATTTCCTAATAGATTTAACAAAACCTGACGTAACCGTTTTTCATCCCCCTGAATTGCTGAAGGTAACGGTGTTAATTCTAGGTCAATAAATTTTAATTCTTTTTGTTCAGCTTTCAACCGACAAACTTCTCGAATTCCCCATAAACAATATTCTAAATTAAAGTCTACCGGATAAAGTTCTAATTTACGCGCTTCAATTTTAGAAAAATCTAAAATATCATTAATCAGGGTTAACAGATGGGAACCACACTCATAAATAATATGCAGTCCTTGTAAATGTTTAGGACTAAGATTCGGTTCCCGTTGCAAAATTTGAGCATAACCTAAAATTCCGTTTAAGGGAGTCCGTAGTTCATGACTCATATTCGCCAAAAATTCACTTTTCGCTTGATTCGCAGATTCAGCTTCTTCTTTAGCTGTTTGGAGTTGTGTGGTGCGTTCTTCAACTCGTTGTTCTAAGCTTTCATTAGCGATCGCTAAAACTGTAAAAGATTGTTGTAATTGTTGAGCCATTTGGTTAAAAGAATTACCCAAAATCTTAATTTCTTTAATTCCATTAATATTAATTTTTTGTTTAAGATTTCCATTAGCAATTTGCTGGGAAGCATAACTTAGCCAAAGAATTTTTTCAGTAATCCAACGAGAGGTTAACAATCCGAATAAGGTAGCAAGTCCCACAGCAACAATACAAAGAATAATAGTTTTTTGAGTATTAGCATTAATTTGATTCATAAAATCGGATTCAGGAATCACCACCACAATCAACCAATCTAAACCCCATTGATCTTTCCAAGGGGTAATTTTAACAAATTGATGTTGATTATTAATAAAAATCTGAAGAGATTGATCGGTCATAATCGAGTTAACTTGACCGAATTTTTCCGTTAAAGCGTTAAAAGTTTCTCGAATCATGACATCTTGACTGTCCGCCGTATTCAGCCGTTTTGCCACACCCTTCACCATTTTATAAGGCGGTTTTGAGGATGAACTCGCCACCAAAAGCCCATTCCGTTCTAAAATAAATGTTTGTCCAGATTCACTAATTTTTAAGCGTTTTAAAAACTCACTAATTTGGGATAAACGTAAATTTGTAACAAAGACTGCAACTAAATCATTGCGAGTATTATAAAGGGGATAACTCGCAGAAATAGAAATAATATCAGGAAAATTATCCCATTGATAAATCTGGCTCCAAACGGGTTTTCGATCTCTCACAGCATCGGTATATGCCGCTTCACTTCGAGGATTATAATCATCATAGGAAGCCATTAATCGACTTCGATTTCCTTGCTGATCCGTTGCATAAGTATTGGCTTTCCATTGAGTACGCGGAGAAAGTTCATCAATAGTTGCCTTATTCAAATCTAAAAAATATCCGGCTCCTGCATATTCCCCAGTGGGGAGGACATAATAAATATAACCCACATCAAAGGCTTGAATTTGCTTCCAAAAATAATGTCCAACTTGAGAAAATTCTTTAAGATCTAATAATCCTAAGTTAACAGCATCGGCATTAATTTGATTAATTTGATGGGGGGTAGAAAGATAAGTATTTAAGTGTTGTTGAATCCGAGAACTCACTTCATTTTCAATCTGTTGTGCCAGTTCGTTAATCGCTTTTTCTCCATGGCGGAAAGCGAACCAACCGGTTAAACCCACAGCAATTGAAATTTCTAATAAAAAGGGAATAACAAGTACCCAACGGAGGGGAATTCCTTGCCGGATATTCAACCAACGAAACAAGGGGGATAATGATAATATCATAATAGCTTCAGGATGATATCTCTGAGATGAAACTGGGGAATAGACAATCAAGAACAGTCAGCCAACGGAAACATAGAACCCAGATTATTGAGCCACAGTCTAAAAGAAATTCTAGTGTTATAGATGCCTCCATCTGATTTTAATTTATCACTAAAATTAATTTTCTTTAAGGAGAATTTTGCCACTCTGGTGTTAAATTGCGGTAGTTAAATTCCGATGCACCGGGATGACAACTGGTACAATTATTCACCGTCACCGGTTGAGAAAACTCAACACGGGGATGCAGTGCTTTAAAATAACGAGAACGATTGAATCGATAAGGGATAGCTTCTTCCTTAAGCGGAATTGAACGGGAATAGGTTTGGAGATATTTCCACATTAACAACAATGATGGCCCATCTAAGGGTTGAAGCGTCGCACCATAATGTTGTTCATCTTGAATAATTTGTTGCCAGGTTTGGGTGGGAAAGACTTGGGGGGGAATAGGAATATGACAAGTTGAACAAGTGTTGAGATACAGTTCCAATCCTAATTGATATTCGGGTTCTATGCTATCTACACTCGCAATTTGACCAACAGTGAGCCCCGTATCATTTCTCTGTGATGGAGAAGCTGCATTCAGGGATTGTACCATCCCCAAGGCGATGCTGATACACCAGATCCCAACAATCAGAACCGACACCCAGGAAGAAAACCATCCGGTTTGCCTGCGCTGCTGCTGATTTTGCTTTTGACTAAGAAAACCCATAACCAAAACCCATCTACCAACATCACCTGAAATCCTAGCCCAAAGTGACACCTTCTGTCTGAGGATAGGTTGTTAGTTGAGTTTTAAAATCATGCCTTCGCGGGCTACAACCCCATTGGGAAAAACAGCTTGTACCTGAGCTTCAATTTGATCGAGAATATCATCGTTATGGGACGGATCATGTTGATACATCACCACCTGTTTCACCCCAGCTTTTTTAGCGACTTCCACCCCCACTTCCCAAGTTGAATGTCCCCAACCAATTTTAGGAAATTTGTCATTATGATATTCTTCGTTGGTATAGGTGGCATCATAAATGAAAACATCGGCTTCCCTAGCTAGGTGGAGAACATTTTCATCGAAGCGATCTGGAAAATGTTCGGTGTCGGTACAGTAAACAGCCGTGCGCCCTTGCCAAGTGACTCGATATCCGACCGCTACATTAGGATGATTTAAAGGAGCCGTTTCAATCTTAATATCATCCAACGTTAGCACATCCCCCGGTGATAAGTCATAGAACTTCATATCCGACTGCATCACATGAATGGGCACCGGGAAATTCGGGTGAACCATCTGATCACAAAGACGATCTTTAATCGTACTGCCATCTGGGGCGATCGCACCATAGATGTGAAAGCGATTAATGGGGATAAAAGCTGGAACAAAAAACGGAAACCCTTGAATGTGATCCCAATGGGTATGGGAAAAGAATAGATAGGCTTCCACAGGCATCTGTTTGAGCAGATCCAGCCCCAAGACTCTTAAGCCTGTACCCGCATCAAAAATTAAGCGTTTTTCACCCAAGCGCATTTCTACACAGGAGGTATTGCCTCCATATCGAACCGTTTGAGATCCGGGCGTGGGTATACTACCTCTTACCCCCCAGAATCGCACGGAAAAATCGGTCGAAGAGTTCTTGTCCATGGGGGTTGCTTCATCAGAGGACTTTGGGTTCTGGGCTGGCGGATCAGAAACTGGCATCGTTTGTTTTAGCCTTGGACGTAGAACGGTGACTGACCCTACACTAACCTAGGGGTATTGTGTGTAGGCTTCCTGCTTGATTAGGATGAGCCTTAACCCGACAAAGCGAGTTGGGGCTGACCTTTTGCTTTGAAGATCGTGGTGATGCAATCTATACATCCCACTCTCTCCTATAATAGCCCCGTATGACATAGGGAGACACCCTGCACCCCAAGGGGCTTATTCAATTCTGTTTCCCTATCAGCCGTTGCCATCGGACTAAAATACCGAGAGAGTCAATGGGCTGATAGATTCCCTGATTTTTTTTTAGCGAGTTACGGCCAGAGCAGGGCTGCACTCCGGGTCTGTTCAGCCGTGCAGGTAGGTTGACAACCTGTTGAATTTTATCACAGAGGTGAGCGACCCAGTTCATTTCTGTGGCAATCGACAGTTCCGACTGCAATTCAATGGCTGTTGCCTTTACCGATCAGGCGTGAGACACTCGTTGCAGAATAAGCTAAAATCATTTTAGCCCCGAATTTCCACAATTCGATTATTCTCATCGACAAACACGACTCTAGGTTGATGGGTGGTTGCTTCTTCGAGGGAAAATTGTGCATAAGACATGACAATCAAGCGATCGCCCACTACCCCCAAACGAGCCGCCGCTCCATTCAATTCGATCGCACCGGAATCAGCCACGCCCGGAATAACATAGGTGACAAACCGTTCCCCATTGGCAACATTCACGACTTGTACCTGTTCATGAACGAAGATTCCAGCAGCATCGAGTAGGGATTGATCAATGGTGATACTTCCCACATAGTGAACATTAGCTGCGGTTAGAGTACAGTTGTGAATCTTAGCGTATAGTAGTGTTCGGTGCATGGTTGTGAAAGTTGGATTTGTCTCCTATGTCATCCTAGAGGATTAAAGTTGAACGGGAATTAACCTTTGGGTTTTCCAGCTTGAATACACTGCTCAACAAGGGGAGCCACTTGATCAACATCTTGCCAACCTAAAATTTCCGTGACTTTCCGTTCCAGATTTTTATAGGTTCTGAAAAATTCTGCAATTTCTTCGAGGCGATGGGGAGCGATATCTTTAAGGGATTTTACGTCTGCATAGCGGGGGTCGGCGGCGGGAACACAGAGAATTTTTTCATCTCGATCACCACCATCTACCATTTCTAACATCCCAATGGGTCGCGCTGCAATCACACAGCCGGGAAAGGTGGGTTGATCCATAATCACCAACCCATCTAAGGGATCTCCATCATCGGCTAAGGTATTAGGAATAAAGCCATAATCAAACGGATATTGCACCGAAGCAAACAGCACACGATCCAGAGCAAAGGCTTGTAAGTCTTTATCGTATTCGTATTTGTTTTTACTTCCGGCGGGAATCTCAATCAAAACATTAATTAAACCCGGTTTAGGTTGGGGCGGAATTTTTGATAAATCCACGAGTCGTTCTCCAAGCTGTTGCAATAATCAAATCGGGGGCATTCCCCCAATAGCATTCTAAAGGGGATGGGCATTTCCTCCAAGGGGGAGAAGATCACAAGGGGAGTTAATAGCCAATACCCCCTACTTCTGAATTGATGGGTAATTAGGGGGATAAGACGGCCAAGGATTAATTTGGCTGGGAGAATAGCGGGCAATCGCAAGCAAAGGTAGCGTTAAGGTTAACACAGCGATCAAGGTTCCAATGAGGTCTGCCAATCTATCAGTAGATTTTTCACTAGACCTGGCTGGTTGACTATCTGATTCCATAAATAAAAGCTACGACTGCTTGATATTAATTGTTTAAAAATTACAATCTCTAAATTCTAATATAGCACAAACTCAAGGAAAGTGTTTCCTCCTTTGTAGAGAGATTGGGAGAAATTTTTGCTGTTCAAAGCCGAGGATAAATTTCTCTACCTCTCTCAATGCACTCAGAATCGCTCAAGATTTTGGGATTCTGTTATAGGTATCCTGAACCATGTCAAGTAATGTTAACAATTGCTGCCATTGAGCATCTCCAACTTGATGACTGTTTTGAGATTCGATTGTTAAACTCTCTTTTAAACGCTTGAATAAATCATTAACGGACAAGGCTGTTTCTGGAGGAGAATCATCTGCTTCATCGTCATCATGCCCTGAAAGGTCATCTCGTCCTGAATCATCTGAAACTTCCTGAATATCCTGGGCGGTTTCCGCTAAAGTCAACGCCCGTTGAGCAATATTTTCAGGGAGTTTGGGTCGTTCTGCTAAAGCAATTCGAGACAGTTCCAACAACAATTGTCGCACGTCCTCAATCCATTGGCTTTTTTGAGATTGCCAACTCGTATGATGATTGGGTGTGTTGGTGTTTTTTTGCAGAATAGTTTGGGCTTTTTGAGCTAAAGGCAATGCTTGAGTGCTGACACTCTCCGGCAATTTCGGACTATCGGCTAAAGAAGCCCGTGCCACTTCAATTAACAAGTCACGAACTTGCTTAACCCACTGAAGATCGGATAATTGTGAACTAACTCTAGGCATATCTTACTCTCTGATTGTTAATCATAAGAAAAAGTGGGAAGTTTGGAAACGAGTGCGTCTATTGATCTAAAATTTAGTTTATGACGTTCAACTGCATCAGATTAAATCCTATTCAAAAATCTTAACTTTGCAGGTCAAACCCGGACTTTACCCGATGAGATTAGCGTCCATTTTCATGCCTCAGTCTTTGAACAATAGTTGTGCAACACAAAACTTACACAGTCATTTTACCTCATAGAATCCCACCCCCGATTAACGGGTGCTATTTTTCGGTTAAATTCCAAACTCCATCCCAGGTTTCATCCGGGGGTTGTGTGGTTTCATAGAGAATACAGCGATCAACGTGTAATTTAGCCGCTTTATTCTTGGGATCAATTTCTAGCACTGTCAGAAATTCCCGTTTGGCATTTCTCAACGATTCTTTGGCTTTAAGTGCAAATTTTCGTTTAGCTAAATCAATCATTTTCCGCAGTTTCGGTAAAGCCATCTCCGTTGCTTCATTTTCTAACATTTCTTGGGTATTGACATCCGTTGTAAACTGTTTCAGTTTAGCAATGAATAGTTTTTTGGTTTCACGGGGAGTTAATCCCTTAATTTTGTCCGGTAATACCCCTAAAGCTTCTTCAGTGGGCATTTGCTTAAATTCTTCTAGTGCTAACCGTTTGATTGTGTTTTCATCTAACATCTCGGTCAGCTTTTTCAAGGAATTTTTCAACAACATTTGCCCTAATAAATCTTTATCATCATAGGACAGTTTTTTCATCTGAGCTTCGGTGATTTCTTCCAGTTCTTCTAATATTGGTACAATTTCCTCCGCCGTTAATTTTTCCGTTGCCGGTTTGAGGTAATATTCCCGTCCTTGATGATAATGGTCGATGATACTTTGCTGTTTTTCAGAAATCGGTCGAACCAATTTACCTTCCCGAATTCCTACCAATTCATAAATTCTTACGGGTTGACTCTTTCCTTTCACTGTGATGAAATCCAGTTCTCGAACAATCACCCGATCTGCATAATGAGTATAGGTATTCTCACTAATAATAATATCCGTGCCATATTGTTTGCTGGTTCCTTCTAAACGGGAAGCTAAGTTGACCCCATCCCCAATGGAGGTTAATTCCATCCGTTTACTTGATCCAATATTTCCTGATACAACTTCATCAGAATGCAGACCCATGCCAATACTAATGGGCATTAACCCTTGGGCTACTCGACCTTCATTGTATTCCGCTAAACGGTAGCGCATTTCAACAGCGGCTTGCATGGCCATCCAGGGGTGATCTTCTAAGGGGGCTGGAGATCCAAAGACGGCCATTAACGCATCCCCGATATATTTATCGAGGGTTCCTTTATACCCTAATACGGTGTCTACCATCTCCTCAAAATAGGAGTTGAGCATGGTAACAACTTCTTCAGCTTGTAGTTTTTCTGTTAAGGTTGTGTAGCTGCGAATATCACTAAATAAAACCGTTACGTCTTTGCGTTTTCCGCCTAACCCCGTATCGCCACTCGCTAACAGTTGTTCTGCAACTTCTGGGGTCATGTAGCGATACATTAAGTTCTTAACTTCTTTCTCCCCACTAATATCTTCCATGACGACTAACGCCCCACTAACTTTTTCAGGGTTGTTAATATCGGACATGGAATTAATCGATAAATTAATACTCCGAGGTTCTTGAGAAGCACCAGATAATAGAGTTTGATCGGGATAATATTGTTGCCGATCTTTGGAATCTTTCGGGGCTAAAGCTGCATCAAACCATTTGCCAAAATCTCCTTCTTTAATCTGAAGTAAATCTCGAACTGAACGCCCTTGAACGACATCTTCTTCCCGCAGTCCTAAGAGTTCCATTGCACAATCATTCGTGGCAATCATTCGGCCTTCTTTATCCGTAGAAATAACGCCATTACTGAGTGATCGCAAAATATCTTTTTGTCGTTGTTCCTGTTCTTTTACTTTTTGGAATAATTTAGCATTTTGCAGCGCGACCCCCGCTTGAATATTAAACGCCCGCATGAATTCTAAATCATCGTTATTAAAGCTGGCTTTCCATTGTTCCGGGGCTTCCGGCCAATTGGTGGGATCATAAGGCGGAAAATCCCCTTGTTTTTTCTTATTAATTAACTGAGTCACACCAATCAGATGATCATCAGCATTATACACGGGCATACATAACATACTGCACGTCCGATATTTGGTTTTTTGGTCAGTTTGTTTAGACGTTTCAGAGCGAGGATCGTTGTAAAGATCAAAGGGAATTAATAACGGATCGCCACTTTGGGCAACAATTCCAGCAAATCCAGCGTGTTGAGGAATGCGAATTTCAACTAACTTGCCCCCAATGGGAATTTTTGTCCAAAGTTCTCCTTTTTCTTGATCTAATAACCACAATGTACTGCGATCAGCATTCATTAATTCTTTTGCCTGATCCATAACATTTTTTAGGGTTTCTTCTAAGTCTAAACTGCTCTTACTCAGGGCATTAACCGCATTCATTAACGCGGCGGCGGCTCGTTGTCTAACGGTAGCGGCATAGAAGGAACGAGAGGATTCTAAAATTAAGCGAATGGAGGGAACAAATTCTTCAAATATTTTTTCATCATCGGCAGTAAACCCGTCAAAATCTATTTTTTCATCTAAGGGAAGTGAGGGAGCACAATTCAGTTTTAATTTGTTGAGTAACTGCACCACTGCCACCAGTCCATCCTCATCATTTAATAGAGGCATGACCAGCATGGTATAAGTCCGATATCCGTTTTTCTGATCCATTTTCTTGGCCGCAGCAGAACGCGGATCAGCGTAAAAATCGTAAGGAATATTAACAACAGATCGGGTTGTAGCGACTTCTCCGGCAATTCCTGCGGTTGAAGGAATCCTCAATTCTAGGGGTTTTCCTTCTGCTCCTCCAGCTACAATTGACCAGAGTTCATGTTTGTCTTCATCGACTAGCCAAATAGTGGTGCGATCTGCATTGAGCAATTCCCCTATTTTGATGGTAATTGATCGCAACATTTCATTGAGAATTTCCTCAAACCCTTGAGCATCGAGCAGATTATTCAGCATCGATAGGGTTTGATTAACGGTTTTAAGTTTGTCCTCAACTTCTTTAACGACTTGAACAAAATTATCTTTAGTTAAAGGCGCTAAAAAAGAGGAGAAATTTCCACCCTGTTCCTTCGTAACAACTAAACCCCCGCCTTTATCTGATGAAGCAGGTGCTTGTTGAGGGGTTTCACCCCCTCTTGAAGTTTGGGGTTGATTGCCATTTCGATTGGGTTTGGAGTCTTCAACAGCAGGTACATCAATCGTTACATCAACAACTTGTGCTGAAACAACGGTGGATTCTTCCGATACAGAATTGGTTGGGGATGCAGATTTCATAGTCATTTTAAATAAACCAGGGCTAAAACAATACCAAGGAAAAAGTTAATAAAAATTTAAGCTTTGAACTATCAAAAGAAAGTAAGACATACAGAAATACTATTTACCAGTTTACTTTGGATATAGACAACTTGCTCAATTTAATTTCATTTGGGGTGAATGGGGTTTGTGGGACTATTGTTGCATTTAGTATAGATTGCTGTCTGTGTTTTGTTGTACCAATTTTGAAAAAATAGGGCTAGAGGCAATCGGACTCACAGATTTAAGAGGATATCACGGATTTTAATCTGTCAGGACTTACGCAAACACGCTATATATAGTGTGCTTGCGTAGACCGTTGCGATCGCTATTCCTGTGAGTCGTGATTTTTAGGCGATCGCTGGTTGATTTTTTGCGAAGTTGCGATATAAATGTTATGCTTAACGTAACGCATAACACTTGCCTATGCCTCAAAAATATAAAGACAAACGCACAGCCAAATTTGCTGCTGGCGATCGTGTCAAAAAATTTCAGGCATTTGAAAGACAAGCATACAAGCGCCTAGAAATCCTAGAAGCCGCACCTAATAAAGAATCCTTAATAGCTTTGCCAAGTAACCATTTTGAGGCACTAAGTGGAGATAGAAAAGGGCAGTACAGCATCCGCATAAATGATAAATGGCGTATTTGTTTTGAGTGGACAGAAACAGAAAATCGTCCATTTAACATCGAAATTGTCGATTATCACTAAAGGAGAAAACAACTATGGCAAGACCTGCAATTCACCCTGGCGAAATCTTATCTGATGAATTAAAAGAACTGGGAATTAGTGCATCAGAATTAGCGCGATCGCTCCATATACCCACAAATCGGATTACGCAAATTCTCAAAGGGCAAAGAGGTATTACTGCTGACACGGCATTACGTCTAGGACGATGGTTTGGCACGGGTGCAGAACTATGGCTTAATTTGCAAAAAGCTTATGAGTTACGCCTAGCCGAAGAGTTAGCGGGAGAAGAAATTAAAAAGACGATTCAACCTCGTTCATCTATAAACAATCAGCCGTTAGTTAAAGTTTAGATAGATAAATTTTGGGTATGGGGAATGTGATCGCTATAATTAACTCTCCATTTGCATTTCTTTCAAATCTCAATTCGCGGTTGTCTTGACATAGCTGAAAAAACTGCTCATCAGTCATTTCTATTAATGATTTCAAATTGACAGTTAAAGCATTCATAGTCCTATCCTCATATATTATTAGTTACCAATTAATATCTTTATTTGGTCATGATTTTAGAGTTTTTGGTGTCAAAAAGATTCTGACAGCCACTACTATGTTCGCAAATTAATGAGTTTTATGGGTTATGAAAGAGTTTACATCCCCTGTCTCCCTATTTTTTCATCAATGCCGCTTGACTCAAGAGGGACTCGGCGAAGGCGATCGCTTCTTGGGCCGATTCTCCACTGGCCAATTGAGCGAGTTCTTCCCGGCGTTGGGGGGAAGTCAGGGGAGTGACCCGAACAACGGTTCGAGTTTCAGGATCAGTCCCCTCGGAGTTGAGATCACAGTCCGTTTGAATAGTTTCTTTCGTCACTCGAAAATGATGATCTCCCATAGCCGCCACCAGAGGTTGATGGGTAACACAGAGAACTTGATGGCGTTGGCTGAGTTGGTGGAGTTTCTGAGCAATGGCGGTGGCTACTCGTCCCGATACACCGACATCAATTTCATCAAATATTAAGGTTCCTGACCCGGCAATTTGAGAAAAACAAGCTTTCAAAGCCAAAAGAAACCGACTCATTTCTCCCCCGGATGCGATCGCGCCCAAGGGTTGGAGGGGTTCTCCGGGGTTAGGACTAAAGCAAAATTGAATCTGATCCGCCCCTAGGGCTGTGGGGGAAATCGGATGAAGTTCGACCTGGAATTTAACCATTTTCATCGCTAAAGGTTTCAATTCTTTAATTAAATGGGTTTCTAATTGATGGGCTGCTTTTTGACGCAGGCTGGTCAATTGTTGGCAGGTTTCTTTCAGGGTTTGCAGGGTGTGTTGATAAGCTTCTTCAAGAGCTTCAATAGATTGATCTTCATCTTCTAAATCTTTTAATTCGGTTTGAATGCGTTCATAATATTCGATCACATCTCCTAAATTTTGCCCATATTTTCGACAAATTTGTTTCAAATCTCGAATTCGATCTTCGACTTCTTCTAAGCGTTGAGGATCGGATTCTAATTGTTCACCATAACTGCCGATTTGTCGTCCAGCTTCAGTAATTTGAGCCACCGCTTCACTGACAATTTCTAAAATCGGTTGCAGTTGGGAATCATATTCAACTAAATCCGTTAATTTACCTTCAGCTTGGCTCAACAAATCGGCGGCGGCTAACCCACTTTCATTTTGATATAAAGCTTGATAAATTTGATAGCTTTGTTGCTGAAGTTCAACAATATGATTCAGCCGTTGATGTTCTATTTGTAATTGTTCTAATTCATCGGGTGTTGTTAACGTTGCTGCATCTAATTCTCGAATTTGATAGGTTAATAAATCCAATCGTTGTAACCGTTGCTGTTCAAATTGACGGCGTTTTTCTAAAGCATGGCTACAGGTTTGAGCTTGGGTATAGGCAACAGAAACTTCTTTCCGAGCTTTGATTAAAGCTTGACCGCCATAGAGATCTAACCATTCCTGTTGGAGTTCGGGTTGACCTAATTGTAAGGTTTGTCCTTGGGCGGTAATTTCAATTAAGCGATCGCGGAGTTGATCAATTAATTTACGATTTACTAATACTCCATTGACCCGTGATCGACTGCGAAGTTTATCTCCTGAAATCACCACTTCTCGACTACAAACAATTAAGCTACCATCCACTAAATCAATTTCTTGTTCTGTTAACCAATTGAGCCATTTTTTTTCAATCTCGAATGTTGCTTCTACTAAAGATCGAGTAGCCCCCGTCCGAATTGAACGTCGGTCTACTTTCCCCCCTAAAACGGCATCAACCGCATCTAAAATAATGGATTTCCCGGCTCCCGTTTCTCCGGTAAAAACATTCAAGCCTGTTCCTAAATCTAAATCTAAATGATCAATGAGAGCAAAGTTTTCGATTCGCAAGGAAAGCAACATATTAAAACACTAAAATAAACTAAACAAGCTCAAATGAATTTAAAATATACTTCAACTTGAAGAAGATACGGGTAAAATAATCCGGGTGATCAAAGGTTGATTTTCTATTTTTTCTAGTAATAAGTTTCCTCCCATTTTTTCTAACATTTGTTGGCAAATTAAAAGCTGTTGACCCGGAGAAGACGTTAACAGAGAGGGAGCTAGTAAATCGGGATGGGAACCCATTTTTAACTCAATAATCAGTTGCGGGTTAATTTTACCATAATCTGTAATAAAAAGTTCTAATTCATGATCAGTACAAAGGCGACTAACAACCTCAATCATGCCTCCAGGTTCAGAACGGTGACAGGTTGTTAATAAAACTTCATAACAAACCAGTTCTAGTTTAATCCGATCTCCAATGACATTAAAATTCCCTTCTTGTTTGACAATAAATTGGATTTGTTTATTACGAATAATAGCATTCAATCGTTCCCGTACCCATCGTAATAAATTTGTAATCGGAACAATATCATGGTGATGATGAAGTCGCCATTGTTCTTGTTTAATTAAAGAACTGGTAGAAGCCAAAGCATTTCCCATCTGACGTAATAATTGTTGATAACGTAAATGGGAAAGTTGGGTTTTCTGAGGATCAGAACCTTGAAACGGAGAATTATTTAATTCGCTTAATTGTTTCAGTCCTCCGCCTACGGTTCGATATAATTCTTCTAAGCGCCGTTGTTTATACCAATTTAGCCATTGTAATTCTTCATGTTGGGTTTTTAAGGTGTCTTGAATTCGTAAATAGCGCCGTGACCAAGCAAATTGCATGACTAACAAATTTAACATGGTTAAAGAGATATGAGATTCATCATGAATTTGCTCTGGATCAGCAATAATTAAAAGACCTGTCGGCTGATGATTCTTGGCTGTGCGAAGGGCAGTCACTAATATTTTATCAACGGAACTGGTAAACCATTGTCGAGTATAGGCTGATAATTCCTGTACAGGCCACCAAAATAATTCTTCGGTTGATAAAGCGTGTTGAATTAAAGGATCTTTAGCTACCGTAATTAATCGTTCTGTGTTGATTGATAGAGTTGCTTGACGTGCCACACAACTGACAATTTTAGCTTTTTTTGCACCCTCAATCCAGGTTAATAATACAACTAAAGGACTTTGTAATAATTGGGCTATGTCTTGGGTAAATTGTTTTTCTATAGATGGTAATTGGTCTGTTTTTTGTAAGGTTAACCAACAATCCTCTAAAACTTGATTAAAGTCTTCATGAGATTGAATTTGTTGATTAAGTTGCCATTGATGTAAAATCACACTCAATTGTTGGCTAACAATTTTAACTAATTCTTGTTCGGTTCGATCCCAAGTGCGAGGAGATTCATGACCAATTACTAATAATTCTTGGGGAACTTTTTGCTGTTGATTTTTTCCGGTTGTAATATAACCATTAACTGGACACAACATCAGCGATCGCACTCCTGCATCCCGAAGCTGAGTTCGCCAGGATTTTAATTTTTCATCTTCCTCATAATTTTCAACCACTAAGATTTCAGTTTGATTTTTAAAGCGTTGCAAATCTTGATAAGTTAGAGCATTTAAAGGGGAAGGAATTGCCGTTCGATTTAACGTATAATGTTGATAAATAATCTTAAAGTCTTCAGTTTCAGGTTGATATTCTATTAATAAAAACCGCCCTGCATTTAATCGTTGACACAAAAGATTTGCTGTGGTTTTTAGAGAAAACTGCCAATCTTGATCATCCACAATTGCACGGGTAACTTTAGCCGTTAAGGATTGATCGAGTTCAATTTGTCGAATTTTGGCTTCCATTTCGGCTAAGGGTGCAGTTAAGGAAATTAAATGAGCAACCCCTCGCAAAAATTGTTTTTCATTTTCTTGCCAAATCCGAGGATGTTGTCCTTCAACGGCAATAAATCCTAACATTTCTTGATTAAAAACAATGGGAACCGCTAATAAAGATCGGGCGCGAATTTTCTCCATTAATCGTTCCGTTGTATCGGCTCTTAACGAACTATAAGACTCGCCAATAGAGACTAAATGATCGGAAATTAAAGCTTGATAAAATTCCCCTAAATCTTGTACCGTTACCCCAGAAGCAGCTTGTTTCATTAAACTGATACCGGGCATTTTTTGTTGATTACTCGCCCTTCGCCAAAAATACCGTCCTTCTCGATAGTACCAATAAACATTGGTGCGCGTAGGTTCAATAAATTCATGGGTAGTTTCTACGGCTACTTCTAAACAGCGATCTAAGGTATTTAGCGTTCTAAATTGAGTTAACAGTTTAAAGAAAGGTTGATCAGGTCGTTTTGTTTGTTGATACATCCAAGTTGTTTCAATTTGGAATAAAGAAGTGGCTAAGGTTCCTAATACCATTGAAATCAGTTCTTTTTCCATTGAACTCGGAGAAATTCCCCACTCACTTGAGCCTAATAAAGCCACACCAAAACACCGATCTTTGTAGCGCATGGGAAATAAAATTGAACCCTGAATATTAAAAGCTTGGGCTGCTTTTCGCCATTCCCCCGCACGGGTTTCTTCTCTTAAATCAGGAACAACCACAGGTCGCAATTCAATCACAACTTGTTCGAGTAAATCCCCAGGAGATAAAATAAATCTTTGTTTGAGTAACCATGAATCTTCTGTCGGGATAATTCCCCCTTTTCCCAGGAGGCGATGATCTAAGCGATCATATAAACCAATCCAAATTAAACTATAGTTAAACTCGGTTTTGATATAGTCTAAAGTGGTTTCGATTAAAACATCAACATTATCTTCGTCTTGTAGGGTCTGGAGGACACGCCCTAATGTCATGATGGGTTGATCTAATGCGATCGATTCTTCGGATAGACCCATAATAAACTCCCAAACCGTATACTCTAATTTAGGTTTAAAATTAAAAATTTAATGGAGATCTTCAACAAATGCAATCTTCTGGTATGGGGTCAAAAAATGCTTTCCCCGTTGATCTGGTTTCTCATCCCATCTTACCCTTAGTCTTTCACGATTTTGCTCAAAAAATACATTAAATTAAAATTTAACAATCAGGATTTAGGAAATCCCTGAGTTTTAATGTTCTGGACATGATCAGAGGAGACGATCTTGGATATTTACCGTAGCACTGTTAGACCCCTTTTATTCTATGGATTAAAGCTTGACCCCGAATGGGCACATCATCGAGCTTTACAACTCTTGAGTTGGATTGACCAAAATCAGTCTCAGTCTCCGATAAATTGGGTAGAATCTCAACTTAGACCCTCATTTTGTTTACAAGATGTCCGTTTACAGCAGAAATTATGGGGTTTAACGTTTAATAACCCTGTTGGTTTAGCGGCGGGTTTCGATAAGGATGGGGTCGCGGCGGGAATTTGGCAAAGTTTGGGATTTGGATTTACAGAATTAGGGACTGTTACCCTCCATCCGCAACTAGGAAATCCGCAACCTCGATTATTTCGATTAGTTGAAGATCAAGCGGTCTTAAATCGCATGGGATTTAATAATCAAGGGGCGGAAATATTGGCGCAACGGTTACAAGAAAAACGCCAACAACAATTGATGATTCCCGTTGGAATTAATTTAGGAAAATCTAAAATTACTCCCTTAGAAGTCGCCGCAGAAGATTATTTAGGGAGTTTTAAATTGTTAAAGAATTATGGAGATTATTTTGTTGTGAATGTTTCTTCTCCGAATACCCCCGGATTGCGATCACTCCAAGATGCTGAACAATTAAGTAAAATTATAGAGGTTTTAAAAACGGAAAATACAGACAATAAACCGATTTTTATTAAAATTGCACCGGATTTAGAATGGGATGCGATCGCTGATGTTGTTCATTTATCTCAAACCTATAAAATAGCCGGAATTATTGCGACGAATACCACCATAAAACGGGAGGGATTAAACACCCAATGGCTACCCCAAACTGGAAGTTATATTACTGAAGAAGCCGGAGGAATTAGTGGCGCTCCCCTGAAGAAACGGTCTACAGAAGTGATTCGTTGGATTCATCAAAATACCCAAGGACAGTTACCCATTATTGGCGTTGGGGGAATTTTTACCGCCGATGATGCTTGGGAAAAAATCACCGCAGGGGCTTGTTTAATTCAAGTCTATACGGGTTGGGTTTACGAAGGGCCAGGAATGGTTAAAAGAATATTAGAAGGACTCTTACAGAAATTAGATCAATATAAGTTAAAATCTATTTCTGAAGCCGTTGGTTTTAAGCCTTAATCATAGATAGGGAATAGGGAATAGGGAACAGTAAGCTGTTAAAGGTTTTCAGGATTTAGAAATTTCAAACCCCTTTTTGCGTAGTGCTATATCCTAACGCAAAAGAATATTTAAGAATAAATCTGGTGATAAAATTTGTGTCCGATGATAATGTTTTAAGGGTAAAATATGTTGCTTATCCAAAGATACTAAATAATCTGCGCCGATTTCATAAGCAGCAGCTAAAAATATATTATCATCAGGATCAATGTTGTCCAATGTTGTTGCCTGATAAATGCCTTTAACATGAATAGCTGTATAAAAAATTGCTGCTAAGATATCCTTAATATCAGTTTTATCAATATTCTTTTCTAATAATTTACAAACCAATTCTTCTAGAAGTTGAGGTGAAATAGCCAACTTAAATCTACCTTGTTTCCAATATTGAATGATTTGACAAGGCGCGCTATTTCTATTTTTACTCAGGAAAGCTGAGATCCAAACAGATGTATCTAAAATAACTAAAGGTAATTGTTTTACTGCCATTATTATT
Organism: Planktothrix tepida PCC 9214; assembly: GCF_900009145.1. Lineage (NCBI taxonomy): Bacteria > Bacillati > Cyanobacteriota > Cyanophyceae > Oscillatoriales > Microcoleaceae > Planktothrix > Planktothrix tepida. The sequence continues at coordinate 344,500 of NZ_LN889803.1, read as the reverse complement.
CAAGATTTTCCTGACATATTTTTGTACAAACTGCATCAAATCTTCCCCAAACTTTATCATAACAATTGTCGGACATTGATAAAACCTCTAACAACGTTTCAGAGATAATTTCTCTCGCTTGTTTTTTCTGGTTTAATTTTTCTATTTCTAAGCCTTGACTGTTTAATTGTAGGCTTAATTGTTGGAGTAACCATTGTTTATCCTCAAGGGATAATTGATTGATTTTTTCGGCAAACTCACGAACTTCTAAAGAGGGCATAGTAACTCACCACAAATAAATATTGATAAATTTCTCCTATTATAGCATTGCTTTGTAGAATTGAAACTTTACTTGAGAAACAAAAGCAAGCAGTATTAACTATTGAAGAAGAAAAAGAATTAGATGGTTATGAAGAATTAGATGATTATTTAAGTTTAGTAAATCGGACAATTCGCGACCTTTATTTAAGTCAAATTTAGTGGGAAGTATTGACAGGTGTTCTCCAATGTTCCTGAAAAAGTAAAGACAAATTAAATAAAATTGGATCAGCTTTAATTTTACTAACTAAATACCGTTGCTGTAAAGATTGTAACCCATTAATTAAGTCTATTGAGGACAAGTCTAAATGTTGTCTTAACTCTTCTCTGGATACAGGTTGATCAAATTTGCTCAATTCTACAACAATTTTCTGTTCAACGGGTGATAATCTGTTAAATAGCTGGTTAAAGTGCGATCGCATTTCTTTAGTAATGACCAAACTATCCTCAGCTAAAAACTCAGCCACATCCCCATCAAAAACATCTTTAATTAAAACAGCAACATCTTTCAAATACATCGGATTTCCTTGATATTGTTCAATCAATTTCAAGCTGCTATCCTCATCTGTTTTTAATCCCATCCCTGACAATATTTCTTCATTCTCTAAACCCGATAATTTTAAAGTTTTTATCGGATATAGTTCTTCATCCAAACAATTCATTTCTGCACATTGTTCTTGACTCATTAAAATTAGATGACTTTGATGTTCTGTTTCTGTGATCAGTTTAAAAAAATTTTGATAATCTTGATAAACACTTTGATATTGTCCAGAAAGTTCACCTGGGGTAAAGATATGATGAACATCATCAAAAATAATCAAACATTTTTTATCCGTAAAAATATCAAATAATTGTTTTAAATTGCCATTTATAGTTGCTTTTAAATCTTGCTCACAAGTATTCAATAAATCATCAATCAATAATTCTAAAGGTTTGGGATATTTTAAACTTTTCCAAATAATCACCTCAAATTTATCTAAATTCAAATCAACCCATCTTTTAACTAAAGTCGTTTTCCCTATTCCAGATAATCCTAAAACTGAAATTAAACGAATATCATGATCTAATATCCAACTATAAAGGGCTTTAAGTTCAGACTCTCTATTATAAAAATTTATTATTTTGGGAGCTAAGTTTAAATCATAGTAGAATAATTGAGATTTTATATCAGTTTCTCGATTATTTTTATTGGGGTTATTTAAAGTTGGTGAACTAAAAGTAAAATTATGATTAGTACCAATACAAATATTTTGTGATGATTCAATATAAACTCTTTCTAATGTAGAACGAAAATTATTTTTTTTAATATCTTCACCCAATGCTTGAGATAAAAGTTCCCATAATTCCGCACCTACATCACTAGCATAATTTTTATTAACATGACACTCATGGGCAATATTATCATAAGTTTGTCTTTCCCAAGTTCCTTCAACAATAGCCCTTTGAACATCATCAAGGTGTTTTCCAGTTTGTTCAAAAACAAGACGATCTACAAATTGTAACACTTCATTTACATCCATCGAATGTATATAGGATAAAGGTTTTGAGCATTATAGCTGATCTTGATCCCAATTTTTCCTAACTTTTCTGTGTTTTTGCTCAATATTTTGTAATAAAAGTTCCGTGAAAATCTGTTTTTTTCCCAGGATTAATTTTTTAAGCAGACTTTAGAATAAAGGTGTCTAAAACTAGAAGTAATTATGGCGTTCCTACTCGTTAGTGGGGAAGAAATCAATGAATAAAAAAGCGATCATTTTGTTACTCAGTGGTGCTTTAGCATTAGGTGGGGCTGTTATCAAAGGAAGCCCAAATGCTAATGCTAATCTACCGGAAACCCCTAGAATTAATGCTTATAATACAAGTATTATTCTCAAATCGAATAACCCTAGTATTATAGCACAGTATGGGGATAGTCCCTGGAATCAGAGAATTGCCTCCCAAACTTACACTAATCCCGACACAGGCCAAGTTCTGTGTTTTTATTATGCGTCATCACGCTGGGCGCCATGTCCAAACCAAGGAGATGTAATTATTATACCTGAAAATGCCAAATGTCGTGGACAAGGGAACGGATGGTCTAGGCCTAAGTGTCCGAAAGATCTATGTTTAATTAATAGTACACCTTATTTTCCTCAACCAGGAGAAGCAGCACCACCGCCTAGTTTACCTTGTACTGGTTTACCTTAGTAACCAATAAATCTTAAGAAACCGGGTTTGTATCATTATCTTTGTTTCCTCACCGAGAGATAGCTTAAGAAACCCGGTTTCTGACCACCACTCTACTCATTTACGAATCCCATTTTTTGGCTATTCTTAAGGAATCATCACTTTCAAATTTAATAACTGAATTTGTGATAATTCTTGCCGAGATTTTAGGTGATATTGATCACTAGAATCAACTAAAGTATAAAGAGGAGTTGTATCAACAATAACCGCTTTAATCATAACTCACCTAATAGAATATTAGCTAATAAAAGATGACATTTCCTACAAAAATTTAATATTGTTGTACATATATTCGGGTTCCAAGTTGAGATAAAGCATAAGCTAATTGTTGTTTATCATATACACCAATTAACCCTTGTTCTGGAGAAGTTGTGACATCAATTCCCCTCATTCTCAAACCATTTGCGATCGCATTACTCACATTTTCATCAAGATGAAATTTAATCTTGTTTAACATTTTCACCCTTTAATAGTTTTTGAATTAAAGAGGGTTGATTTCCTTGTAATTCTTTAGCATAATCTTCTCCTGCTTCAATTTGTTGTCTAATTTCTTCTCGATGGTCATGGTAATAAGTTAAAGCTGCATAAACATCGGCTAAGGTAATACTAGGATGGTGATAAATAATTTCATCGGGTGACATTCCCATTCTTTCATGCCAAATTACGATATCTTGAACTTTAATTCGATGTCCAGCAATACGAGGTTTTCCACCACAGATTCCTGGAGTTATGTCAATATGTTGTGAGATGACTGCTTTCATAAAAGTAGGATGGGAGTATTGATATTTTTTTACCATTATAGCATTATTTTAAATATTATGCTAATCTACATAATAGATAAATTTTCCCTGATTTTTCTAAATCTGGACATTAGCAATATGCTGACAGTTCCATCTCTACAATAAGATCATGATAAGAGGGTTAAACCTATGGCGATCGCACAAATTGAACATCTTATTCGTTATGTCACCAATGCCGAGGGCGAAACAACCGATGTTCTTGTTTCTATTGAACTTTGGCAACAACTGATGAATACAATAAACTCTGATCCTGTTAGTGGTTTAGCTTGGATTGACGAACAAGAACCAAAAGCCCAAATATTAGCTGACCTACAAGAATCTATGCGACTTGCTACAACAGGAGAAACCTTTCCAGTATCAAAATTTTGGGAATATACCACTGTTTAAACTTAGGCTAAAAGTTCGCTAGATGTTAATAAATTTCTAATATTATAACATAATAAAGATGACTTAAGAAACCGGGTTTTTGACCCCTAGCAATAGCGTTGAGAAACCGGGTTTCTGCCATAACTTTTGTTTCTCAACCGAGAGATTGATAGAGAAACCCGGTTTCTGACCACCACTACTTAAAAAACCGGGTTTCTGTCGTGATTTTTGTTCCCTCACCGAAAGATAGCTTAAGAAACCGGGTTTCTGGCCTGCAATACCTCGAAAAAAATCATCCTTCAGGGGTTTACTATTGTAGCCAACCTGATTACTATGGGGGAGACAAAACATCACGGTTTGGAGTGAGGAAACAGGATGTACATCGTACAAATTGCCTCTGAATGTGCCCCGGTCATCAAAGCGGGAGGCTTAGGCGATGTTGTGTACGGACTCAGTAGGGAATTAGAACTGCGGGGTCATACCATTGAGATTATTTTGCCCAAGTACGACTGCATGAGGTATGACCAAATTTGGGGACTTCATGAAGCCTATCAAGATTTATATGTACCTTGGTTTGATGGGGCGATACACTGTACTGTCTTTTGTGGCTGGGTTCATGGGCGGTTGTGTTTCTTTATTGAACCTCACTCCGAAGATCATTTCTTTGACCGAGGTTGTTATTATGGTTGCGTCGATGATCATCTAAGATTTGCCTTTTTTAGCAAAGCAGCATTAGAATTTTTACTTAAATCTGGAAAACGTCCTGATATTCTCCATTGTCATGATTGGCAAACGGGTTTAATTCCAGTCATGTTGTATGAAATGTACAAATATCATGGCATGGAAAATATCCGAGTTTGTTATACCATCCACAACTTTAAACATCAAGGAATTGCTGGCACAAATATCCTTTGGGCTACGGGATTAAACCGAGAATCCTACTATTTTGAATATGACCGTTTACGCGATAATTTTAACCCCTTTGGCTTGAATTTTATGAAGGGGGGAATTGTTTACTCTAACTTTGTAACAACGGTATCTCCTAACCATGCTTGGGAAGCCCATTATGGAGAATTTGGTTATGGCTTAGGACATACCCTAGAACTACATCAACATAAATTTGGTGGAGTATTAAATGGGATTGATTATGAGGTTTGGAACCCTGAAGTTGATCGATTTATTCCTGAACAATATACGCCGAAAACTTTAGAAGGAAAACAAAAGAATAAAAAAGCTTTACGCGAACGCTTATGGTTAAGTCATGAAGATAAACCTCTTATTTGTTATATTGGTCGCTTAGACGATCAAAAAGGGGTGCATCTGGTTCATCATGCCATTTATTATTCACTGCATCGACAAGCTCAATTTGTGTTATTAGGATCGGCAACGGAACCCGGTATTAATGCTTGGTTCTGGCATGAAAAGAACTTTTTAAATGATAACCCCGATTGCCATTTAGAACTAGGATTTAATGAGGAATTATCCCACTTAATTTATGCGGCTGCCGATATTATTGTGGTTCCGAGTAATTATGAACCTTGTGGGTTAACTCAAATGATTGGGTTAAAATATGGGGCTGTTCCCGTTGTTCGCGCGGTTGGTGGTTTAGTTAATACGGTTTTTGATCGGGATTATGATCAATATCATACACCGGAAAAACGCAATGGCTATGTTTTTAATTACACCGATTTTCAAGCCTTAGAATCCGCAATGGATCGCGCTATTGGGCTTTGGAATTACTATCCTGATGAATTTGAAAAATTGAGAATTCAAGGCATGAATTATGACTATTCTTGGAACCAACCCGGAACAGATTATTTAGCCATTTACGAATTCATACGGCACAAATAATGATGTAGGGGGGGTTCAGTCAGGGTTTTTTAGAACCCTAAATAAAGATGATAACCCTCCCTTTTCTGCTAATGTTTTGTAAAAAAACTATTAATAATATTAAACGGTCGTTGATCAATCTATAGAAATGTAAAGTCAAATTTTCCAATTTTCCAAGTGTCTACTTCCTCATCAACCCATAACCCATCTGAAATCCTAACAAACTCAAGCAACATCAGGGTTTTCCCTTTTCCTAGACCCTGATAAAACCCCTTGAGCACTGTAGAACTTAGAATAGTAGCACTCATCGGTCAGAAAGCAATAAAGCCCCTGCGTAGATTGAAATCAAAGCATTAGGAAAATGTATGATTTCAAGCCGAGTTCGCACCTTTTTAATTGCCACCATTTTTCCCTTCATGATTAGTTTATTTATTCCCATACCAGGAACAGCGCAAACACCCAGTAGTAATGGGAATACCGATGTATTTATCCTCAAAACTCAAGATGCGACCAATGATCTATCTAATGTTTCGGTGATTTCTAATTTTGATTGGTTCAATGATGGAGATAAAATTGGTTTAACCGATGGCCTCACTGAATCTGATTTAGACTATCTGCAATTGATGGATTTTGATCAGGATGGACGTTCAGATGATGCCATTATTAAAATTAAATCTACTCAGGAAATTTTAGGGGTTGTTTTAAATGCTGATGATTTTGTTTTAGAAGGGGAATTTGTTGTGATTCCTTCCTTGACAACTCAACCAATTGCTTGCTTACCTAAAGCCAATATAAGCACCTGTCAAGTTCCGGCTTTCAATGCTACTATATTGCCATCTTCGTCCGGTGTCAATCGATTAGAAAGTCCTCAACAAAAAGCTGAAATCAGTCCTAAAAATTGAACCTTGCACATTGTTATAGACCTCTTTGACACTCCTCGCGAATCAAGCGACGAGGATTCTTAAAAGAGATTAACCCTTAAAGGCTGTGCCAAACAGCCTCTAAACTGTCCGATTAACTCATCCAGCTTACTTGTGTGTTTACGCAAAATATTCAGTGCGCCATTAGCATCAGCGTTAACAACCCATCCTTGAGCGGTGCGGTACAATCCACGCTTAATGCGCTTGCCACTAAATTTATAGGTTTTAGGATTGTCAGCATTCCAAACAGGCAAAACATCGACATCAAGCGAACTTGCTTTACTGGTGTACGACTCTTCCTGTTCAACTACTTTAATTCCGTACCGTTCGCAGAGGCTTTCCAGCTTGCGCTTAAAGGTAAAAACAGGAATTTGAGTAAAGTTCTGATTGTTGCGTTTACCTATATTTATCAACTGTTTCAGGTCAGGGTTGTACCCCACAACAATCTTGCTGATATTTCGTTTGATGCACCAGTTCACAACGTATCGAGCAGATTTACTCAGAAAATCTTGGACTTGATGATTTCGACGATTCAGTAATGCTGCCTGTCGATGTGTCAAGCCTTGGACTTTTTGCAAATCCTTAATTGATTGCAATCGTGCGTTTTCCTTGTTAAACCATTGATTGATCGATTTAATCTTTCTCCCATTCAGGATAAATGATTCTTGAGTAGTGCTAACGCAGGTTGCAAAGTTGTTTAAACCCAAATCAATACCGAGCATTTCTTGGGATGGTTCCACTTGTTTTTCTTCAGCCCCTTCGTAGACAAAAGCTGCATCAAAATATCGCCCTCCTGTTTTTGGGAGAATGCGAATCTCTTTGATGTTGAAGCCTCTAAGTCTCTCAGGAATTGTAAAAGAAAAAGTTCCAACCTCCCGCCTGAATTTACGAGAAGTTGGAACTGTGAATACCCAATTCTTGCTAGGCATCTTTTCAAGATCTCTGGGTCGAATAGGAATAACCAACAGAAAGTATCCATCTTTCGGTAAGTAGCCAGGAATGTTTACCTTCACATTTAACTCTCCACGCTGTTTCATTTGAAGCAGTTTGAAGAATGATTGAAACGAGCGGTCAACTATTTTCAATGTTTGTTGAGCGATATCAGTTGCTAACAATTCATAGTTTTCATTTCCTTTGGAGTGATAATAGTTGCCCTCGTAGCGGAGATGCTTTCGTTCCTGAAAGAAATACTGGCGAACGTTGTACAGACCTACATTGAACATATTTTTGCTCAATCTGCAAAGTTGTCTCGCAATCTCCGATTCCTGCTTATTCAGCTTCAAACGATTGGTTTGAGTGAGAAGCATTTTGACTTTCCGCTAAGGATATAATCATTATAGCGGGTAGGCGGTTAAAACCGCAAGCTCGTTTTTCCTCTCAGATCTAAAGATACTGAGTTCCCAAAAGTTGTTGGAGATTTTTATGGAATGTTTCGATGTTGTGGTCATTGGTGCGGGGCCAGCAGGAGGTCAATGTGCAAGACAACTCACCCAAGTCGGTCAACGGGTATTATTAATTGAACAACATGAAACTTTTTCTCGAAATGATTTTTCCAGTGCCACTACACCCTTAGAAACCTTGGAAAAATTCAATTTACCGGAAACTGTTATCGGGAGTTATTGGCAAAATTTAGTGATTGTTACAACGAATATTCATCAGAAATGGGAGTCTCAAAAACCTTTGGGGGCTGTTTTTGATTTTGCTAAATTACGGGAATTTTTAGCCACACAAGTTAAAAGTCAAGGTGGCGAAGTTTGGATGGGATGTCGTTATCTTCGGTATATTAAAAATCATCAGAATACGATTGTTGAATTAAAGCAACGGTCTACGGGAGAAATTATTCAAGTAGAAACGCAAATCTTAGTGGATGCTACAGGCCCAGCTAGGGCAGTCATGTATAATAAAAAAGAATCCCAACCTAATTATTTAACGGGGACGGGAATAGAATATTTAATTGAACTTTCAGAAACCGATTATCAACAGTATTCTCAAGATTTAATTTTCTTTTTAGGTCATCGGTGGATGCCTAGGGGTTATTCGTGGATTTTTCCGATGGGAAATAATCGCTTAAAAGTGGGTTCTGCTCAATTAAATTGTTCCCACGCATGGGTTAATCAAACTCAAACCTTACGTTCCTATGTGGAGTTATTATTAACAGAGTATTTAGGGGGAATTCCCTATAAAATCATTAACCATCATGGAGGAATGTTAAAATATTGTAGTAAGTTAGAAGATATTTATTATAAAGATAATATTATTGCCATTGGGGATGCGGTTTCAATGGTAAATATGTTAGGAGGAGAAGGGATTCGTCATGGAATGCAAAATGCTAATATTGCTTGTGGATATATTCAAGATTATCTCGCTGGAAAAATAACAGATTTTGCCGGATATCGTCAAGAAATTCGACAGGGCTATGCTAGAACTTGGAACTGGTCAGAACAAATGGGATTAAGTAAATATTTAAAATATAGTGATCAGTCTATTGATAAAGGGGTATCCTATCTCAAAGATTTATCTTTAGAAGATATGATGGCTATTTTATTTGATTATGATTTTAAACGATTATATAAAGCTGGGTTTAAATATTTGCGCTATAAAATTGTATCGATTTGGACAAGATTAAAACTTAAATCGAATTTAACTTAGTTAAATGTTATATGAAATCCTTAAATTAGCGCTATAGTTAGTCTAAATCAGTTGTATAAATGACTTAAAATCCAATTCATCTCCTGGGGCGAGATGTGCCAAAAGTCCGTCAACTTAACGCCAAAAAGCCCTGATTACAGCTTTGATCAGATCCCCTTAACCCTAGAGACGTTGCATGCAACGTCTCTACAGGGGGGATTTATTTGTAGCTCCCCCAAACCTCCTCAAAAGCTAAACAAATTGGAAGAAGTTGCTAGTGGTTAAACTTGTTTGTGACATCAATACTCCTTCAATCACACCAATATATTGCTGATTTCCTTGATCATCAATACGGATGATTCCGGTGCCAACACCCGTACCTGCGGGTGCATCGGTCAAACGATAGTTATCTGCACTTCCTGTGAGTTGAATCACGTCTTGATTGGGGGTGAAGTCTGAAATCAGAGTGTAACCCAAGTCAGTTACACCATAGAGAACATCATTTCCCTTATCTCCTAATATCAGGTCACTGCCACTTTCCCCTGTCAGGGTATCATCGTCTTGACCGCCATAGAGAGTATCAAGACCCCCTCCACCAAAGACCAGATCACTATTTTTATTGCCATAGAGGAGTTCATCACTACTACTACCAACAAGGGTGTCGTTATCCACACCTCCAAACAGTTGATCTCCCCCTCCTTCTCCATTCAGGAAGTCATTGCCTTTGAAACCCAGCAAGGTTTCATCCCCACTACTGCCGATAATCACATCATCATTGTCAGTCCCAAAGAGTTGATTGGGTTGATCTTCGGTAAAGTCTGTAGGTGAAGGAATGGAGGGTTTGGTTAGGGGAGTACCTGTCAGGACAAATGTATCTGCACCTTCTCCACCCTGCAAGGTATCGATTTCGTCGGGATTGGGTGGTAGCGTGTTGGTATCGGTGTTGGTATTAGTAACCTGAACATCCGTGGCATTTTTGCCCTTATAGTTGGCATCGGTACTAACAGCAGGTTGCAGTTCAATGGTATAAGCTTGATCCCCATCAACAGTATTATCCGCTACACCTGTCACCGTAACGGTTTGGGCTGTATTCCAGTTAGCAGCAGTAAAGACTAAACTGGCAGGAGCGGCTGTTCCTTCTGCGGTGTTAGAGCTAACTACTGGAATGGTGACATTTGCCGTCGGTTGAGAATCTAATTTCACCGTAAAGGTAGCTGTTGTACCGGATTCACTGGTGGTTAATCCGGTGGTGGGACTGACGGTAATTCCGGCTGAAGGCTCAACACTAATAGGAACATCAACGTTAGTATTTGTAACAGAGACATCCGTGGCATCTTGACCACTATAGTTGGTATCGGTACTGGTAGCAGCTTGCAGTTCAATTGTATAGGCTTGATTTGCATCAACGATACCATCGGCTACACCCGTTACCGTAACGGTTTGGGCGGTATCCCAGTTCGCTGAGGTAAAGACTAAGCTTTCCGGGGCTACGGTTCCTTCTGCGGTGTTGGAGCTAACGACCGGAATAGTGACATCTGCCGTCGGTTGAGTGTCTAATTTCACCGTAAAGGTAGCTGTTTTACCTGCTTCATCGGTGGTTAATCCGGTGGTGGGGGCTACGGTAATTCCGGCTGGAGTTGGTGGAATAACATCAGTATTCGTAACAGAGACATCCGTGGCATCTTTGCCACTATAGTTGGTATCGGTACTGACCGCAGCTTGCAGTTCAATGGTATAGGCTTGATCTCCATCAACGGTATTATCAGCTACACCTGTCACCGTAACGGTTTGGGCTGTATTCCAGTTAGCTGAGGTAAAGACTAAGCTTTCTGGGGCTACAGTTCCTTCTGCGGTGTTGGAACTCACGACCGGAATGGTGACATCTGCCGTCGGTTGAGTGTCTAACTTCACCGTAAAGGTAGCTGTTTTACCTGTTTCATCGGTGGTTAATCCTTTGTCAGGAGTGACGGTAATTCCGGCTGGAGTAGGAGCAGTAATTTCAACAGTAACGTTTCCGGTGACGGGGGGATTTATACTATCACTGAGACTGTAATCAAAGGTTCCATTTCCGATAAAGTCTGCCGTCGGGGTAAAGATGACGTTACCGTTTTGTAGTTCTACAGTCCCGTTTTGAGGATTGCTAACCGCCGTAATACTGAGGGGATCGTTTTCGGGATCGGTATCACCGTCTAATAAGGTGGCGACGGGAATCGTAACTGGGGTATTTTGTGTGCCCTGAACTGTATCTGCGTCGGCGGTGGGGGGTTGGTTGGGAGCTTCAACGGTTAGGGCAAAAGTATCCGTGGCTGTACCACCATCAGCATCGGTAACGGTGACGGTAATATTAGCGGTTCCACTTTGATTATCTGCTGGTGTTACGGTTAAGGTGCGATCGCTTCCTGCGCCACCCAAGGCAATATTAGTATTGGGAACTAAGGTGGAATTATCCGATGTTACAGCAACTTGTAAGTCAGCCACAGGGGTTTCCACATCCCCAATGGTAAAGGGAAGGGCTGCCGTTGCTGTGTTTTGCGCGGTGGTTTGGTTGGCAATATCGGTAATCGTAGGTAGGTCGTTAACTGGATTCACCGTTAGGGTAAAGGTGTCCGATGTCGCTTGATTGCTTCCATCGGTAACGGTGACGGTAATATCTGAACTTCCGGCTAGATTGGCGGCTGGTGTAACGGTGAGCGTGCGATCGCTCCCACTTCCTCCTAAAGCGATATTAGCAGCAGGAACTAAAGTGGTATTGCTAGAAGTAAATGTGACTTGTAAGTCAGCAACAGGAGTTTGATCATCTCCAATGGTAAAGGGGATAGCGGCTGTTGCGGTATCTTCGTTGGTGGTTTGGGCCGTAATATCGCTGATTGTCGGGGGTGTATCCGTTAAAAGATTAATTTGTAGGGGTTGAGCATCCAATGTATAACCGGATGCTGTAGAGGATCTTGTAAAGTTAATGGTAGCTCCATCAAAGGATGGTAAAGCAGTAAAGTTAGCTGTATAAAGAGTGACAGGATAAGTTTGAGTGGCTCCAGGCCAAGCACTGCCCAAATCTGTCCAACTGTACAAGATAAAAGAGTCTGTACTGGGATCGCCATCATCTGTTTGCGCTGTTTCAGTGCTTTCTTGAGGGCCTAATGTCAGAGGTGCAGAGAGTGTATTACTAAGATTCGTGAAATCGAGTTCTTGAGAATTAAAGTGTAATCGAAGACCTAGCCCTGTTAAGGTTGGATCGCTGGGATTAGCCGTGTTATATGTAACATCAAATGAAATAGGATTATCCGGTGAGGCATTTATTGTTGTTGGGTTAGCTCTAATAATTTGTTCTGCCATTTGATTCAAACTCCTTACAATATTAAATCAATGAGTTGATCCTTTAAAAACAACCGATTGAATTATTAATATAATATACTTTTTGTTTTCATTGCATCAGCATCTCTTAACTTATTTTAATATTTTAATTTAATAAAAAATATGACTGATTAGTTTGATTTTAATTGTTAAATAATAATGAGATTTTATGATTTTTAAAATCACTGAAAAATACTTTCTGGCGAGGCTCCTTTAAAAGGTTATTACAAAATATAGCACAATGATTGTCATGGCTAATCAAAATTACCAAGTGCCATAGCTTTTCCAATAGATAATTTTTGTATGGCTTTTTAGGTAGGGAAAATTTTAAAAGTAAAAGAGTGATCAGATGCTCACCCTTTTACGATTGACTTTAGATCAAAGAGACTGAATTATTTGAGGCAATAGGAGGCATATACAAACCCAAGAATTCTTCTAATTCCTGACTCGTTGTACGAGTTGCGCCTGTTCCCAGATATGCAGGATTAGCGAGTTGATCCCCACGGAAACCAAACAAATATGCAAGTTGAATGACACCATCTGTTAAAGCATCTGGCGTGCCATTACCATCAACATCCAGCATATTGGTTTGAGCTTGCTCTAAATAATTTGAAATTTCATCTGGATAGATACGTTGTCCATCACTAGCGACTTTTCCATCAGTTAAACTATCCTCGGTGAAACCAAACAGCGAGCTTAAACTGAGTAAACCATCCGTTAAAGCATCTGCCGCACCATTCCCATCAATATCCAACTCCCGACGCACAACATCAAGTGTATAGTTGGGATTGGTAGCACCATCTTTACCAGAGACTTTGATATAGACCGGATCATCGCCAGTGGGGAAACTAATAGACTCATAGTTGCGATCGCTGGTTGAAGAACTTTCAATCAGAGTCCCATCGGCTTTGTACAGTGCCAGATTGAGGTCGCCTTGAGCGTTATCAAAGTTAATCGTGATCGCATTAGGATACCGTTCAGGAATCCGAGTTGGGGTGATCGTGTACCAGTCTTCATCACCCGCAGTAATATTCAGACCGGGAATACTCAAGGAATCGTTTGGCCCTAAGCCACCTAAATCACTCGCTTTTGCCTGACTGTTATTGTTTCCATTGCCTTCTAAAGCATCAGGGACAATCCCTTCTCCGCTTCGACTAATAGCGGCAGCCGGGGCATTGACCTTCAGGCTGTATTCTGGGTTAGCTGCACTACCCGACACCTCAACAAAATAGGTTCCTGCGGTTTGACCGACAAGACTGACGCTTCCATCAGTTCCCGTTGCCACTGCCACTGAATTGGCTGCTAAACTGCCATTGGCTTCAGCTTTGTAAAGTTTCAGGGTGAGGCCAGGAGTCGTATCAACCAAGGAGATTTTATTGCCATCAACACCATCACCCGGCATTTCAAACCGATACCAATCCTTATCATCAGCCGTATCCAGATTCAGATCAGAGAATGTATACTCCGATCCGGCTAAATTGCCCAGATAGTAGGCAGCACTGGCCGAGTTGTTATTTTGATTACCCGTAATATTGCCACTTAAATCGGTGGTTTCGGCAGCGTCAGGACTAATCCGTTGATTGCGATCGCTGGCTATAGCACGATCACGACTGGCGAAAGCGGTGAGGAATTGAGTCCATTTGGTATCGGCGGCAAAGTGGAAGTTATTACCATTGTAGGTACTTTGATAACCAGAACCATTCACAGGAGGCAGGTAAATACTCAGACCGTTTGCTCCAGAGTAGTTTACTTGGTTGATGACTGCCGCTTGCAGAGCTTGAGACACTTGACGAGCCGCATCCCCAATTGGGCCATCTAAACGATTATCAACCGCCTGCATGAAGCCACCCAAATCCCGCTCATCTTCAATGTAAAAGGTTCTGGCTTCTGAACGTGCTTGAGTAATCGCTTGCCAATCACTATCGCTGGCATTAGCCGTAGCATCTACGAAAGCATCCAATTGAGTTTTAAGATTGTCTAACGCGGAAGTACGGATGGCTGATTGAGTTTCAGAATTGTTATAAAAGTCACCATAGGCATCAACGATCGCACCGCCCATTTGTTCAGCATCCAAGCGACCGCCTCCATCCGCCAAACGTTGGAACCAGCCCGCGTAATCCCAGCCATCACCCGGCTCTGGGTTTTGGGCACCCACAAACACATCGGTTAAGTTTTTCAGGTCGTAGGTTTCTTCGGTTAAAGCCATCAGACAGGCATCTAAACCGACCACTTGCAGACTATCTCCTAAACCCGCATTGGAAATTGCCGTTGTCAGTTCATTCACCGATAAGTTAGTACCACCGCTTGTATCATCCCAAGCCACACCACTGCGGCCACCGCCATGATCCCAAACCACAACGGCATAGTTTTGCGCCGCGTAGTTGTTTTTACCCCATTGGATAAAGTCAGTCAGGGTTTGGGGATCACCCATATTCAACTCACCCAAACTGGTTAAGTTGCTAGAAACCGTAGAGGTGGTAAAGTCTTGTTGAATCACGCCCCGACGGGTATCAGCCCAGTCCTGAGAGACATAATCTGAGTTGCCATCATACTGAACCACAACATTGACATTATCGGGCAGTCCGATAGATTCCATTTCATTAATGTCAACTAGACCTGCTGCTGCGAGGTTGTTATCCCCGGCAATGTAGACCATAATCGTCCACTGATCCGTGGATGTACCGGGGTTCACACTTGCCGTTTCCGGTGCATTCAAGGACAAACTGTAAGGCGAAGGATTCGCTCCTGAAACCTTAGCATAGTAGGGGGTGTTACCATCACCAGGCAGTCCGGCTAAGGAGATACTGGCTAAACCGGAATTGGGTTGAGAAACAACCGGTCGATCCGGGAGCAGATTTCCGGCTTGATCATACAATTCCAGGGTCAAATTAGCGACGGAATCGTAATTGATAAAGATTTGGTTGTTTTCGGTACTATTTCCTGCGGGAGTAAATTTAAACCAATCCACATCCGTGGGATTGTGAATACTCAAACTCCCTTGAGTAGAGGTCAAATCTTGAAGAACGGTGGCTCCGGTTCGTTCGTTGTTACCCGGTTCAAACTGATCAGCGACAACATCTAAAGAACCTCCGTTTCCAAAGGTGGGAGTGATCTGTAACCGATAATTGGGATTAGTTGCCCCCTCATAACCGTAGGCTCGGACGTAATAAGTGCCTTGGGCTGCGGCATTAAAGGAAACGGTTTCAGTGTCGCTCGTTCCTTGGGATTGGCCGATCGGTTGGTTATTACTATCCCGAACTTCAAGATCCACATCTCCGTAGTCATGTTCAAAAGTGAGTCGAACATCGACATTTCCGGCACTCGTTTTTCGGAATTTGAACCAATCATCGTCCGCAGCTTCAAGGGTCAAATCGGTGAGATCAATTTGATCTTGAATAGCACTGACAACCCGCGTCGGATCAGCACTACGAGTTGTACCCAGGTTACTAGCGGTTTCAAAAGTATCATTGTCCTCGTAGCTGTCTCGGTTAATTGTAATGTTCCCAGGGTTTGAGTTAGGATTATTGGTATCCACCACAGGAGCATTAACTTGAAGCTGGTATTGAGGGTTCGTTGCTCCGGCATAGCCAAAGACTTTCACATAATATTCACCAGGGATAAGTCCCTCTAAGGAGATACTTTCAGAGTTACTGGTACTTCCCGAACTCCGCAGGAAGGTTCCCGCAGCATCATACAGTTGAACATCGATATCCCCTAAACTGTGTTCAAAACCATTAACAATAACTTGATGGGAGGATAAACCCGTACTGCCTAAGTTAAACTTGAACCAATCTTCATTATTGGCGGCATGAATGTTGAGACTGGGAATGATCCCGTTATTGAGAACAGGGCTTGCTGTCTCTCGACTATCATTAGTTTCTCGTGGGTCGGGTTGAATTCCTGCGGTACTAGATGATGTCACCGGAGCCGTAATCGATAAACTGTAATTGGAATTAGCCGCTCCAGCATAACCAGAGACTCTGACTTTGTATTCTCCGGCGGGAAGATAAGCCAAGCTCACTTCTTCATTAGCGAAGATACCATAGGAACCATAGGTTTGCCCATCAGGAGCGAGAATTTCTAAATCTAAATCTCCCGATTGGGTTGAGTTGATTGTAATTTTATCGTTGAGTCCTCCGATTTGAGTTGTTGTAAATTTGAACCAGTCATCATCATTAGAGTTAATCTTCAGATCGGTAAAACTGCTTTCTCCACTCAGGAGTTTTGTCTGTAGATCGGTAGCCTGATCTGAAGTATCATTTTCTTCAAATGAATCATCCTCGGAAGGATTGTTGCTTGAGGAGGTTGAGGTAACAACATTAAGGTTATAGTAGTTTGTTGCCCCATTAAAGCCATAGGCACGAATATAGTAATCCCCTTCGGGTTGACCAACCAGACTAATCGTTTCAGTGTTACTGACGCCGTAGGAACCTAAATATTGACCTGTTGGTGTTAACACTTCCAGGTCTAAATCCCCTAGACTGTGCTGAAAATCTATACTAACGTAATCACTGGCTTGGGCTGGACTGTTGAGTGTAAATTTGTACCAATCATCATCTAAAGCACTCAAAGCGATAAAGGTTTGTTGTCCGACGGGTAAAATAGTTGCTGATGTTTGAAGATCATTGTCTTCAAGTGGATCATCGCCACCCGTAGGAGGTGCTGTTCCACCTTGGGCATCAATATTCAGACTATAACTGGGGTTAGTTGCTGAATAGTCCACGACCTGTGCATAGTATGTGCCACCAGGTAGGGTATCTAAAGCAATGGTTGGGTTATTATTCCCCCCATTATAGGAAAAGTTAAGCCAGTTGCCATTTTGATCGTACAAGTACAGGTAAAGGCCGTCTCCTTGACCCTGACTAAACCCGATATTAATGTTACTCCCAGGGCTCGGATTTTGGGGAACCGTAAACTGGAACCAGTCATCATCGTTGGCGACTAAGTTGTTGGCATTAAATTGACCAATATTTGATAGCTCTAATCGCGCTGCTCCTCCTAAGGAGTCATTTTCTTCATACCGATCATCCGTAACTGTAGTACCACCCAAAGGTGTATTGAGCGTTACGCTGTAGTTAGGATTGGTCGATCCATACGCACCGTAAACTTGAGCATAGTAGGTTCCCTCAGTCAGTCCACTTAAAGGAACACTTTCGGTATCACTCCAACCCGATGATGAACCATTAATCCAGTTGCCATATTGATCATGGAGGGAGATGTCGAGATCTCCTTGAGAGTTTAAGAAATTAATACCGAAGCTACTGCTCGGAGCCAGGTTTGCGGGTAGATAAAATTGGAACCAGTCAGGATTATTAGGGGTTATGGTTAGGTTTGTGTAGCTGGTATTCCCCATTAAGGAAGTCGCAGTTACTTGAGTATCATTCGGTTCAAAGAAATCATTGGGAATTGCGCTACTGCCACCAGAAACCGCATTAATTGAAAGGTTGTAGTTAACGACACTAGCAAAATCATAACTATATCCACTAACTTGGGCATAGTAGGTTCCCTGACTGAGATAATCTAAGTTAATTGTGGCACTTTGATCGTTGTAACCATAGCCCATGTTAACCCAGTTGCCATTTTGATCATATAAAATCAGATTGAGGGAGCCTTGATCGTTAACCGCATCAACACTAATATTGCTACCTGGAGTCAAGTTTCCAGGCACGGTAAATTGGAACCAGTCGGGATCGTCCCATGACGTGTTCAGGTTCGTTTCATTAACCTGACCATTCACTAAAGGCAAAACGGATGCACTGCTTAAGGAGTCATTGGGTTCATACCGATCATCAAAGGTGGTCGTAATGGGAGCATCAACGGTGAGACTATAGTTGGAGTTACCCGCTCCACCATATCCAATCACTTTGGCATGATAAATACCTGGGGCAGCATTGGGAATGCTGATCTGTTCGGTATCTCCAGCAGTAGCGGAGGAACCCACCAGTTGACCCGCGCTATTATAGAGTTCAAAGTCTAAATCTCCCAGAGAATTGAGGAAATCTAGGCGAACATTCAGGGTTCCGGTATTCGTGGTTTGAAACTGGAACCAATCTTCATCATTAGGCTGAAGCACTAAACCATAGTAGGGGTTCCATCCTTGTAGTACCCCTAAGTTACCTGTTCCGAAAAAATCATTTTCCTCATACCAATCATCAAACTGTGTTGCAGAAGGTGTGGAAAGATTTAACGTATAGTTTGGGTTACTAGCACCGTTCGACCCGTACACTTGGGCATAGTAGGTTCCCGTCGGGAGATAGCTTGAATAAACGGTTTCGTTATTATTGCTCATGCTTGTGGAACTGCCCAGATAATAACCGAAAGCATCATAAACATAAAGATCTAAATCTCCCTGTGCGGAATCAAAATCAATCCCGACAGTTGTTGCACCGTCACCAGTGGTTTGAAACTGAAACCAATCTTCGTTATAAGCATCAATGCTTAAGTTGGGAATCTGCAAATTTCCACTGGTTAGCCCTAAGTCACTAGCCCCTCCCAGGGAGTCATTGGGTTCATATAGATCAGGTAGATCAGGCATAATATTTTCGTCCTCAATTATCTAACAAAGGCAAGTCGAGTCGAGGCTATTAGATTTAATAGCCAACAACATCCCTAACCCAACAAACTATCTAGCGCAACAAAGTTTATTGAGCAGAGAAATATTAAATAGGAATAATGCGTCCTTTTGTGCAGAACGGTTTCAGCAATTTCAGTAGCAGGTCAGTGAGAAATTTGGGGTGGAGGGAACCCTTTGAAAGCCAAAACGAGTAAGGTTTAAGACTTAAAACAGTTGGAAGATGTATTCAATCTGAAACTAAGTATATCATCTGATTCGGGATATGCTGTAAAATTTTTCACTTTTTTTGGGGTTTGAAACAAAATTTAATGAGAGTATACATTTTATTAAAGATAGAATTAATAAAGCTAAATTTAAGCCGAAGCCTAAAACTTAACATTAATTTAAGTTTTACTCTAACAGGAGTAAAATTATTAACACTGACTATCTATGCGAGAATCTGATATTTTGCGTTCCCTAGAACCCCATCCTATCTCTAGTTCTTCCCCTGTCCCAACTTCTCCCCCTAGTACGGAGTTATTGATGCCATCACAAGGAATGATCACGACTCCTCGTACAACCGTATTAGTAATTACGGGAATGCACCGTTCAGGAACGTCCTTAATTGCTACTATTTTGCAAGAAGCTGGTGTCTATTTAGGGGATCAATTAATTGGAGCTAATACAGGTAATATTAGGGGTCATTTTGAGGATATTGAGTTCGTCCAGTTTCATCAAACTGTATTGCGATCGCAAAACTTAAATATTGAGGGATGGATGATTCAACCCCATAAACAAATCTTACCTGAATATGTAACAGTCGCTAAAACCTTAATCACCCGAAAATCTCAACGAAATCTCTGGGGATGGAAAGATCCACGCACGACATTATTCTTAAACTTTTGGCAAACCTTAATACCCCAAGCTAAGTTTATTTTTGTCTATCGCTCCCCTTGGGAAGTGGTGGATTCTTTGTATCGTCGAGGAACAGATGATTTAATTCAAGATAATCCTCAACTTGCGATTGATTCATGGATTTTATATAATCAAAAAATATTAGAGTTTTATCGTAAAAATTCTTCTAAATGTGTATTAATCAATATTAATTATTTAATTAATAATAACCACGAGCTTATTAATAAAATTAATCAAGATTTTACTTTGAATTTATCTCATCCAAACTATGCTCAAATCATTCAACCTCATTTATTAAAATCTAAATCGATTCCAAACTATAGAACTGAAATTATTAAACAATATTTCCCCAAAGCTTTAGATTTATATTTAGCATTAGAAGCTGAATCTTCCCCTTTAAATGCCGAACCTCAGTTATCCTGGTCACAGTGGCAACCTTCCGATCCTCCTCAAGCCTGGATCTGTCAAGATTGGCTAAAAATCAGAAATTTAGAACGGGAAATTGAGAGTTTAAATACTGAATTAAAGCTGAATAAAACTCAACCTATTCCATCAGAAATTATTCCAGTTAAACCCTCTGATTTTGTTAGTTCCCAAGGTTTAAAACCCTATGAAGCTTGGTTAAATGTTAATCAGTGGAATCAAAGAGCCCAGATGTTCTTACATTCTCGGTTAAAAAAAGATATATCAAAGCTTCCCAAACTATCGGTGATTATGCCAGTATATAACCCTTTAGTAGAATATTTAGAAAAAGCGATCGCCAGTGTTACTCAACAGATTTACGTCAATTGGGAACTTTGCATTGCAGATGATGGAAGTACCCATCCAGAAATTCAAAAACAATTAAACCAATGGCAAAAACAAGATGCGCGTATTCGTGTGATATTTCGCCCAGAAAATGGCAATATTAGTCAAGCGAGTAATAGTGCAGCAAGTTTAGCAACCGGAGAATTTTTACTATTTTTAGATCATGATGATCAACTCACCCCCGATGCTTTAGCAGAAATCGCCTTATATTTAGGGGAACATCCAGAAACAGAGTTTCTTTATTCCGATGATGATAAAATTGATAGTCAAGGTAATCGTTTTGCTCCTCAATTTAAACCCGATTGGTCGCCAGAATTACTTTTATCTTATATGTATATCGGTCATTTATGGGGAGTGAAACGAGAAATCTTTGAACAATTAGGGGGATTCAGAATTGGATTTGAAGGGGCGCAGGATTATGATTTTGCCTTAAGAGCAACGGAAATTTGTCATCAGATTGCTCATTTACCTTTAATTCTATATCATTGGCGAGCAATTCCCGGTTCAACAGCCGCTTCAGCCCTTGCAAAACCCAATAGTTTTAAAGCTTCTATTCAAGCGTTACAAGAAGCGTTTCAACGTCGGAGAATTGCCGGAATTATTCAACAACCTAACTGGGCAATTCATAAACAAGTCGGGGTTTTTGAGCATCAATTTCCCGATCAAGGGCTATCGGTGACGATTTTAATTCCAACTAAAAATCAAAAACAGTTATTAGAAGCTTGTTTATTTTCTTTAAAGAAAACAACCTATCAAAATTATCAAATTGTGATTATTGATAATGGCAGTGATGATCCTAATACCCTAGCTTATTTAGAACAGATTCCCCAGCAAGTGTTAAAAATAGAAACTCCTGATAAAATCTTTAATTTTGCTGCAATTCATAATCAAGCAGTTCAACAAATTCAGAGTGATTATATCCTATTTTTGAATAATGATACTGAGGTGATTTCTCCCCATTGGTTAAGTCAAATGATGGGTTATGCTCAAATCCAAGGAGTCGGTGCTGTTGGAGCAAAATTAGTATTTCCCAATGAAAAAATTCAACACGCTGGAGTTGTTCATGGACTCCATCAAGGATTAGCAGGTCATGGGTTTAAATTAAGACCTAGTAAAGCCAATGGTTACTTAAGTTATATTCAAGTTGTTCGCAATTATTCGGCGGTTAGTGCGGCTTGTTTATTGACACCTCGGAATTTATTTTTAGAAATTGGAGGATTTGATTCAGAACAGTTTGCTGTGGCTTATAATGATGTTGATTATTGCTATCGACTCAGTGATAAAGGATGGAGAAGTGTTTATTGTCCGACAGCAGAATTAATTCATCATGAAGGCGCAACTAGAGGTTATCAAGATTCACCCCAAGAAGTAGCAGCATTTCGACATTTATACGGAAATAAAGTTGATCCTTATTATAGTCCTCATTTATCCTTAGCTGATGAACATTTTAGAATCCAACCTCGGCGGTTTTTATTAGGATCAATGAAAAAACGATTGCGGGTCTTAATTGCGAGTCATTTATTAGATTTAACAGGTGCACCTTTACATCAATATGAAATTGCAGTGGAGTTAGCAAAAGCCGGATTGATTGAACCGATTGTATTTTCTTTTCAAGAAGGGCCACTACAAACAGACTATCAAAAACAAGGCATACAGGTAATGATTTGTAAACCTTATCCTTTAGATGCAAAATATGATTTAGATACCTATAATCTGGTGATGCAAAGATTAAGTCAGCAGTTATCTAAACTCAAGATAGATGTTTTTTATATTAATACATTGCCTAACTTTTTTCTGGTAGACTGCGCTCAACGATTGGGGATTCCTTGTATTTGGAATATTCATGAAAGCCAACCCTTAGAGAGTTATTTTCAAGGATTAAATGAAGAAATCACTCGTCATGCTTTAGAGTGTTTTCGGTTTCCTTATCGTGTTATTTTTGTGGCTTCCGAAACTCAAAAAAATTATTTAGATTTGAATCATCATAATAATTTTACCGTAATTTATAATGGGATTAATCGCAGTTCATCCCCAATGAGTAATGCAACTTGGACGAGGGAAAAAGCCAGAGAATCTTTAAAGATCAAAAAAGATGAAATTGTTTTATTGCTATTGGGAACGGTGGGATCTCGAAAAGGGCAAAAAGATTTACCCTTAGCTTTGGCAAAATTACCTCCAGAATGGCAGAAAAAAGTTAAAATTTTGATGGTTGGCGATCGCCCTAGTTTCTATAGTGATGAATTGAAAACTTTAGTACGGAGTTTACCGATAGTTTTACAGGAAAAAATTAATATTATTCCTGAAACTCCTGATACAGAACGTTATTATAAAGCGGCGGATATCTTTATTTTAACTTCTCGAATTGAAAGTTTCCCCCGTGTGATTTTAGAAGCCATGAGTTATGGTTTACCGATTATTGCTACACCTGTTTTTGGGGTCAAAGAACAAGTTAAACAAGGGGTGAATGGGCTATTTTATCCTCCGGGTAATATTGACGCTTTAGCGAAGGTTATTACTCAGTTATTAACGGATGAAAAATTGCGATCGCACCTCGCTCAAAATTCCTCAAAGGTTTTAGAGCGCTTTAATAATTTTGAACAAATGGTAGAAAGTTATCGCCAAATTTTACAAGAAGCTTATTTAAGTGGTTCTCCCGTTTCAGATTCTCCTAAAATTTTACCTGAATTTACAGGGGTTAAATCAGAACTTCCCCTAGTTAGTGTTTGTATTCCCACCTATAATGGTGAGAAATATTTAGCAGAGGCGTTATCAAGTGTCGTTGATCAAACCTATCCTCATTTAGAAATTATTATCTCTGATGATAGTTCAACGGATAAAACTTTAGAAATTATTCAATCTTTTCAGAAAAATTGTTCTTTGAAAGTATCCCTATTTCAGCATGAACAATATGGGTTAGCCAAAAATTGGAATTATTGTATCTCTCAAGCTCACGGGAAATATATTAAATTTCTCTTCCAAGATGATTTATTAGAGCCAAATTGTCTTGAAGAATTGGTAAATTTAGCGGAAACAGATACAGAAATCGGTCTAGTTTTTTCACCTAGAAATATTATTCTATCTCCAGAAGTAACAGCCAATAAAATCTTGCTGAGAGCTTATTATGGTTATCAAGATTTACATCAAAATTGGTCAAACTTAAAATCAATTCAAACCGGAAAAGATTTATTAACTGATCCTCAGTTACTTCAGAGTCCACTGAATAAAATCGGCGAACCTAGTACCGTTTTGATTAAAAAAGCAGCAATTGAACAACTGGGAGGGTTTGACTCAGAATTTAAACAGTTGTTAGATTTAGATCTCTGGTTAAGACTCATGGGTTGTTATAAAATTGGATTTATCAATCAAAAATTATCCGGTTTTCGTTTACATTCTGATCAACAAACTTTAAAAAATGCTGAGTCAGGTTATTCTGAACTGAGAAAATTTTATCAAAAACTGTATACTCATCCTGATTATTCATTTTTATCAGATGATCTAAAAAATCTAGTAGGGCAGATTTATCAAGGTTATCTGTAGAAATCAGAAATGATCAATAAAATTAACCTGCGATACCAATAGACGGTTGCTAGGCTATCGCAGGTTAAAGCTTAATGTCTTTAACCGCCAATCATCATCGGTTGAGGTTCAAAGTTGGGGAAAATGCGATCGCCATTATAATCAGATGACACTAAAGGACGACCATAATAAGCATCAATTAACAGTTGTTTCAAGTCTTTAATCAACGGATAACGAGGATTAGCCCCGGTACATTGATCATCAAAAGCTTGGTCTGCAACTTCATCTAATTTTGCCATAAATTCTGCTTCGGTTTTATCCGTTAAAACCTCTTGAATGGAAGCCGGAATTCCCACTAACCGTTTTAATTCTTCAATAGCCAGAATTAACCGATCTATTTTTTCATCTTCCGTTTCTCCGCCTAAGCGTAGATAATCAGCAATCCGAGAATAGCGCCATTTGGCATTCGGATATTTATATTGAGAAAAAGTCGCTTGTTTGAAGGGAACATCCGTCGCATTATAACGAATAACATAACTAATTAATAACGCATTCGCTAATCCGTGTGGGATGTGGAATGTTCCGCCTAATTGATGGGCTAACGAGTGACAAATCCCTAAAAATCCATTCGCAAATGCCATCCCTGCCATCGTCGCCGCATAGTGCATTTTTTCCCGTGCTTTCGGATCTTTTGCCCCATTTTCATAGGAACTGGGCAGGTATTTAAAGATTAACCGAATCGCTTCTAAAGCTAACCCATTGGTATATTCCGAAGCTAACACCGAAACATAAGATTCGATGGCATGGGTTAAGGCATCAACTCCCCCGAAAGCCGTTAAACTTTTTGGCATATTTAACACTAATTCCGGGTCAATAATTGCCATATTTGGGGTTAAAGCATAGTCCGCTAAGGGATATTTAATATTTGTGCGTCGGTCTGTCACAACAGCAAACGGTGTGACTTCTGAACCCGTTCCCGATGTGGTAGGAATTGCAACTAAAATTGCTTTATCGCCCAACGGAGGCAGTTCATAAACCCGTTTCCGAATATCCATAAACCGCATGGCTAACCCTTCAAATTCAATATCCGGGTGTTCATACATTAACCACATAATTTTAGCTGCATCCATCGGAGAACCTCCACCAATGGCAATAATCACATCGGGTTTAAATGTATTCATTAATGCTAATCCCCGTTGTACCGTATCTAAAGAGGGGTCGGGTTCAACATCGTAAAATACATCATATTTAAGCCCAATTTCTTCTAAAACTTCCTCCAGAGAATTTGTTACCCCGATATCAAATAAGGGTTTATCGGTGACAATAAATGCTCGTTGTTTTCCGGCTAATTCTCGAATAGCAACGGGTAATGATCCATATTTGAAATAAACTTTGGGAGGAATACGGAACCAAAGCATATTTTCCCGACGTTCTGCGACGGTTTTAATATTGAGTAAATGCCGAGGTTCAACGTTTTCACTAATGGAATTACCGCCCCAAGTGCCACAGCCTAAAGTTAAAGAGGGGTCAAGACGGAAGTTATAAATATCTCCAATTGCCCCTTGAGACGATGGGGTATTAATTAAAACCCGTGCGGTTTGAACAGTATCTTCAAACCGTTTAATATGATCCAGATTACTCGGAGACGTGTAGAGAGCGGCGGTGTGTCCTCGTCCTCCTAACTGCACTAAAGTATCCGCTTTGGCAACTGCATCCTCAAAATTTGTTGCCCGATACATGGCTAAAATAGGAGAAAGTTTTTCATGGGAAAAGGGATCAGTTTCGTCAACATTTATTCCTTCCCCAATAATCACCCGTGTTTCTTCGGGAATTGTAATATCGGCTAAAGCTGCTAATTTCTGCACGGGTTGACCGACAATTTCTCCATTCAAATGTCCGTTAATAAAGATAACCTTTGCCATGCGTTCCCGTTCTTCTGCGGTAAGGAAATAAGCACCGCGCAGGGTAAATTCTTGTTTGACTTCTTCATAAATAGAATCAACTACAATGACCGATTGTTCACTAGCACAAATCATGCCATTATCGAAGGTTTTACTAATAATAATTGAGGAAACAGCCATTTTAATATGGGCAGTGTCATCAATTAAAGCGGGGGTATTTCCGGCACCAACACCCAAGGAAGGATTACCAGAAGAATAGGCAGCCCGTACCATTCCCGGCCCTCCGGTGGCTAAAATTAATTTAATATCCGGGTGCTGCATTAAAGCTTGAGACAGGGGAACAGTGGGTTCATCAATCCAACCCATAATATCTTCTGGGGCACCAGCTTCGATGGCAGCATCGAGAACTATTTTAGCGGCGGCGGCGGTACAATGTTTGGCGCGGGGGTGGGGAGAAAAAATAATCCCGTTGCGAGTTTTAAGCGCAATTAAAGCTTTAAAAATTGCCGTTGATGTGGGGTTTGTGGTGGGAACAATCCCGGCTAAAATACCAACGGGTTCAGCGATTTTTTGGAATCCAAAGGATTTGTCTTCTTCGATGACTCCACAGGTTTTATCGTGTTTATATTTATTGTAGATAATTTCTGAGGCAAAATGGTTTTTGATGACTTTATCTTCGACTACCCCCATTCCCGTTTCTTCGACAGCCATTTTTGCTAAGGGAATACGGGCAGCATTCGCGGCGAGGGCTGCTTTTTTAAAGATATAGTCTACCTGTTCTTGAGTATAGCTTGCATACTTTTCTTCTGCCACTTTCACCCGTTTTATGAGGGCTTCAAGTTCATCAATGTTTGTGACTTTATCTATCATTAGTCGTCCCCTTCGGGTTAGATTTAGGTTTTTTTGTCCTGACTTTATATGATAATCGGTTTTATTGATTTTGGAATCTGGAACTCAGAAACTCAACAAAATTTTAATAGAAATTTAAGATTAAAGTGGTGAGTCAAACTGATGAACCTCTAGGGAAAACTCAGTCCTAGAGAGGTGTGTTCAAAGGTTGGGGTTGAAAATGGCTGTTGTTGATGATCTGATGTGATCCGCGTAAAATTTAAGATCTTTTTAAGATTAAAGTTTTAATTTAATTTTTCTTAATAAGACCTCAGTTTTGAACCGGGATACCCATTTTTTCTAAAAGGACGGGGTGATGGGGATGGATGCCCTAAACCCACTGATGACTCAAGCTGTAATTGACTGTTGATCTTATTCATTATTACAATTTTTTCTCAGAATTTTCATACTTTTTAACTTAATTTGATTAAACGGATAGAAACAGCCAGGAAAGATCAGTCCCAGAAAGTTTTCATTCAACCTTAACCGGAAATTTGTTACAGTGTTACAGGGAAACCGTGATCAGCCTTTGGGTTAGTTGCGATCGCTTTTTCTGATCCCTGGACAAATCTTGAAACTTTATAAGGATCAGAGATTTCCTGAAAGATTAGATTATAATGGAAAAGAATAAAAGCTGGAATAACGTGCTTAAAACTACAAAATTTTTTGTTATTTTTCCCTCATTCCAGTGCCCCGTATAAGGAGTGGTCTATGCAAACCACAGCAACGCGAATCTCTGATCCAGCCCATGATGTTTTACGCTACGAACATCAATCTCTAAATGCTATTTTTAATCCCAAAACAGTTGCCGTTATTGGGGCTACTGAAAAACCCAATAGTGTCGGTAGAACCCTCCTTTGGAATTTAATTAGTAGTCCCTTTGGTGGCACGGTTTTTCCGGTTAATCGGCATCGCAATAGTATTTTGGGAATCAAAGCATATTCTAGTATTAAAGACACCCCGGAACCCGTTGATTTAGCCATTATTGCTACCCCAGCGGCGAGTGTTCCCGCCGTGATCCAAGAGTGTGTCGATGTCGGTGTTAAAGGGGTAATTATTCTATCAGCAGGATTTAAAGAAATTGGG
Organism: Planktothrix tepida PCC 9214; assembly: GCF_900009145.1. Lineage (NCBI taxonomy): Bacteria > Bacillati > Cyanobacteriota > Cyanophyceae > Oscillatoriales > Microcoleaceae > Planktothrix > Planktothrix tepida. The sequence continues at coordinate 316,416 of NZ_LN889803.1, read as the reverse complement.
CAAAAAGGCTTAGAATTAGAACAGAAAATTTTGCAAATTGCTCAATCGAGTAAACTGCGAATTATTGGCCCCAACTGTTTAGGATTAATGAATCCCTTAACGGGATTAAATGCCACTTTTGCCAGTGCAATGGCTAAACCCGGAAATGTTGGGTTTATCAGTCAAAGTGGAGCTTTATGTACTTCTATTTTAGATTGGAGTTTCCGAGAAAATGTTGGATTTAGTGCCTTCGTTTCCATTGGTTCAATGTTAGATATTGGTTGGGGAGATTTAATTTATTATTTAGGCAATGATCCCCAAACTCAAAGTATTGTTATTTATATGGAATCCATCGGGGATGCCCGATCTTTTTTATCGGCGGCGCGAGAAGTCGCCCTAACCAAACCGATTATTGTGATTAAAGCCGGACGCACTGAAGCCGCCGCCAAAGCCGCTGCCTCCCACACTGGAGCTTTAGCGGGAAGCGATGATGTGTTGGATGCCGCCTTTAGACGCTGCGGAATTCTGCGGGTCTATCATATTGCCCATTTGTTCTCCATTGCCGAACTCCTGAGCAAACAACCCCGACCCAAAGGCCCACGACTCACGATTTTAACCAATGCTGGAGGGCCAGGGGTATTAACCACAGACACCTTAATTGGAGAAGGTGGCACCCTCGCTCAACTCTCCTCTGCAACCCTTGAAGCCCTGAATCAAGTGTTACCTCCCCAATGGAGTCATAATAACCCCATTGATATTTTAGGAGATGCTGACCCCGAACGCTATGCCAAAGCCTTTGATATCGTGGTTCAAGATCCGAATAGTGATGGTATTTTAGTGATATTAACTCCCCAATCCATGACTGACCCCAGCAAAACGGCGGAACAGTTGAAATATCGTTGTATGAAAATGCCCAATAAACCGATTTTAGCGAGTTGGATGGGGGGGGCGGATGTGGCATCGGGGATTAAAATTCTCAATCAAGCCAATATTGCCACCTTTTCCTATCCCGACTCGGCGGTACGGATGTTTAACTATATGTGGCGCTACACCTACAATTTAAAAGGCTTGTATGAAACCCCCAGTTTACCCAAAATCCATGAAGATGATGGTCTAGTTTGTGATTGTGTCCAACATCTGATTGGTTCTGTTTTAGCCGAGGGGCGAACTCTTCTAACTGAATTTGAATCCAAACGTCTCCTCTCAGCCTATGGCATTCCCACCGTACAAACCTGTATCGCCTCAAATATCGATGCAGCCGTTGATGTGGCGGAGCAGTTAGGGTATCCCGTCGTGTTGAAATTGTTATCCAAAACGATTACACACAAAACCGATGTGGGTGGAGTCCAACTCAACCTCAATACCGCCGAAGCTGTGCGGCAAGCCTACACCGCCATTGAAACCTTTGTTACCCAACAAGTCGGGCCAGAACATTTCCAAGGGGTGACGGTACAACGGATGATTAAATTAGAAGGCTATGAATTAATTATTGGTAGTAGCCTTGACCCCCAATTCGGCCCGGTGTTGTTATTTGGCATGGGGGGACAATTGGTAGAAGTGTTTAAAGACCGAGCCTTAGCTTTACCTCCGTTAAATACCACCCTTGCCCGTCGGATGATGGAACAAACGAAAATTTATAAAGCTTTATTAGGCGTGAGGGGAAGGCTTTCAGTGGATATGGAAGCTTTAGAACAGTTATTAGTTCGGTTTTCTCATTTAGTCGTTGAACACCCTTGGATTAAAGAAATTGATATTAACCCTCTACTCGCTTCGGAAAACGAGTTAATCGCCTTAGATGCACGAGTGGTGTTACATTCCCCAGAGACGAAACCCGAAGCATTACCAAAACCAGCCATTCGTCCCTATCCTCGCCAATATATCACCCATTGGACATCAAAGCAGGGCATAGCAATTACCATTCGCCCCATCCGTCCTGAAGATGAACCGTTAATGGTCAAGTTTGACGAAAGTTTATCCGAGGAAAGCGTCTATCTTCGTTATGCTCATTTGGTCAAACTCAGTTCTCGAATTACCCATGAACGGTTATCGCGGCTGTGTTTTATTGATTATGATCGGGAAATGGCATTAGTGGCAGAATATCAAAACCCCGAAACGGTCGAAAATAAAATTATTGGGGTCGGGCGCCTGAGTAAAGGCTATGGAAACGATGAGGTAGAATTTTCTTTACTGGTGAGTGATAGTTACCAACGTCAAGGCATTGGGACGGAATTACTACGACAATTGCTTAACATTGGTACTCAGGAAAAAATGCCTCTGATTTTTGCAGAAATCCTCAGTGATAATCGAATTATGCAACATATTTGCGAACAATTAAGATTTACATTAAATCGGATAATCGGTGAACCGATGGTTCGGGCTGAAATTCAGTTGATAGGGAACAGGGAACAGGGAACAGGGAACAGGGAATGAGTTTGCTGGATTTTGTAGAGACGAGCCTTAGCGTAGCGATGCCGATAGGCTATTGGCGCGTCTCTGCATGGCGCTCAAACATGATTTTGTAAATATTTCATCTGTTTATGTTCATACATTAATTTGTCAGCTTTGGAAATCCATTGTTCTAGGGAATAATTTTGATTTAAATCGCAGGGTTGTACACCCATACTAATAGAAAGGATATAAGCCCGATTTGACGTTAAATTAAAGCAATCCAGATTAGCTTGTAACCGAGCCTGAAAATCCGTTGAATGACTTTCTCCACCCGGAAGAAAAAGAGAAAATTCATCTCCCCCCAGTCGCGCCACAATATCAGCATCTCGAAAGGTTTCCTTGAGAATTTGAGCCGCATCCATAATTACTCGGTCTCCCAATTCATGTCCGAGGGTATCATTAATTTTCTTTAACCCATCTAAATCGGCGAATAAAACACAGCAAGGCGTTTGGGTGCGTCGTGCAATTTTTAATTGTTGTTCTGCGAGTAAAAAAAAGCCTCGTCGATTATAAAGTCCGGTTAAATCATCCGTTAAAGACAATTTTCTCACTTCTGCTTCCGCTTTCAACCGATCTTTAATTTCTTGTTCTAACCGTTGATTTTGTTCAATTAATTGTTGATGTTGTTGTTGAATTAATAATTGATTTTTAACCCGGGCTAAAACTTCCTGTTCTTGAAACGGTTTCGTAATATAATCCACACCCCCCAATTCAAAAGCCCGCACCTTATCTTCCAAACGTTCCAGGGCACTAATAAAAATCACCGGAATGTAAGCCGTCGATTCCGATGCTTTTAACTTTTCACAAATTTCATACCCATTCATCTCCGGCATATTAATATCGAGCAAAATTAGATTGGGTGGATCACGCTGCACCCCTTGCAGTGCCATTCTCCCATTCAGGGATTTCCGAACAATATAACCCTGAGATTCTAGGATTTTGGCTAACAAGCGTAGATTATCCGGCGTATCATCCACAATCAAAATATTCGTTTGAGTTGGGTATTTGAGTAGACTTGTCATTGGCTTACCCCTCAATCTTCGTAAGAATTGCGATCGCTTCAAGCTGGAAGTTATCAACTAAGGAAGTCATCGCCTCAATTAGAGGTTGATGTTTGGGTGGAATTTCCGCAATCAATTCTAGGATTTGATGATCATTGAGATCCAGTGCTGCCTCATGGACTTGAATAATCCATTCCGGGGGCATCACTTTTACCTCTTCTGGAGTCAAGTGCTTGGAATGCGACGGGGAAACTTCCGGTGTTACAACTTCAGCATAACGATACTCAATGCCCAAGTATTGGGCCATCTTCTGAAATAAAGTTTGTTCTCGGAAAGGCTTACTCATATAGTCATTACAACCCGCAGCCAGGGCGAGAGTGCGATCGCTTCGGGACGCCTGTGCAGTCAGGGCGATAATAATACTACTTTGACCTTGTTCCATCGCCCGAATTTGCCGAGTCGCTTCGTATCCATCCAGAATTGGCATCCGAATATCCATCCAAGTCAGATCCGGTTGCCATTCCTGCCACAGTTGCACCGCTTCCTGTCCATTACACGCTTGCCGTACCTCGAATCCTAATTGTGTTAACAGTCTGACAATCAATAAACGATTTTCGGAGCGATCATCAACCACAAGAATCCGACGATGGGGTTGGTTGGGAGCTAATCCAATGATCAGGCGCTCATTGTGTTCGCTTGCAATATCACCTCCATCACTCAGGCTCACCGGAAGAGTAAAACTAAAGGTCGTTCCCTTGCCTATTGTACTCCGAACCGCAATGTCTCCGCCCATCAGTCGCAAGAGTTTTCGGCTGATGGTTAATCCTAATCCTGTTCCACTCACAGCTTGTTTTCCGGCTTGAGCCTGCACAAAGGCATCAAAGATCGTATCCAGTTCTTCCGGTGCAATTCCGACCCCGGTATCAATCACAGCCAACTGAAGAATCCAGCACGGACTCGATTTTTCTTCAGGACTAAGCTCACCCCTAACTTGTAAGGTAATACTGCCATGATGGGTAAATTTAATCGCATTACCCAACAGGTTAATTAAAACTTGACGCAATTTTTGAGCATCCGCTCTAATAAACTGAGGCACATCGGGAGCAATATCAAAATAAAGATCAAGTCCTTTAGAACTGGCTCGTTCTGCCAACATATTCCGAAGAGAATGCAGCAACGCAATTAAGTCAAAATCACTTTCTTCCAAGGTGCAGTGTCCCGATTCAATTTTGGAGAGATCCAAAACATCATTAATCAGATTCAAAAGATGATCGCCACTGCGTCGAATGGTTTGTAGATCTTCTTGCTGGTTAGGGGTTAAAGAGGAGTCATGGGACATTACTTGAGCAAATCCCAAGATTACATTCAGGGGAGTACGAAGTTCGTGGCTCATATTAGCAAGAAAAATACTTTTGGCAAGATTAGCTTGTTCTGCGGCTTCCATCGCCTGTCTCAGGGCAATTTCTTTTTGTTTGCGATCGCTAATATCTTTATGAGTTCCAATCATGCGGATGGGCTGACCCTGAGCATTATAAGCCACAACTTTCCCATAGTTGGCAATCCATTTCCACTCCCCCGATTTACACCGAAAACGATAGTCCAAGGCATAAGGAACAGAACTATCTTTTAAATGAGCATTCAAACACTCCGAAGCCCAGGATCGATCATCGGGATGAATCATCTCAACCCAGAGATTAAAATCCATCTGTAACTCACCCGCTTGGTAGCCCAGCATTTCCTGATAGCAAGGACTTAAATAAATATCTCCCTGTTCAATATTCCAATCCCAGAGTCCATCTCCAGACGCTTCTAGGGCCAGTTGCAACCGTTCTTCACTCAGATGTAAAGCGGTTTCAGCTTGGTGTTGTTGGGTGACATCGATGGCGACTCCCCCAATCAGGATTTGTCCCGATGCGTCAGGAATGGGAAATTTATAGACGAGGAAGTCACCAAGGCTACCATCGGCACGGGGTGCGATCTCAATCGTTTTGAGCACCTCACGGGTTCGACTAACGGTTAAGATATTGTCCAAAAATTGTTGGGCAATGTTAGTGGGATAGATTTCAAAGATGGTTTTACCGAGAAGATCTTCAGTCGGTAACTGGAAACTGTGACAATAGGTTTGGCTGATATAGAGGATCAAGCCATCCATATCAGTAATCCAGGCTGGAGCCGGACTATGATTCATAAAAGCTTGAAACCGAGCTTCACTTTCCCGAAGGGCTTGTTCTGCTTGTTGACGTTCGGCTTCAATTCGCTTTTGCTCAGTGATATCTCGATTACTGATTCGTAGGCCGAGACAGTGGGACATTTGACTTAAAACAGGTTGACAAGTGTGGGAAATCCAGCGAATTTCACCCGAACGGGTCATAATCCGAAACTCGGCAAATTCCACCCCAGAATGGTCATTACAAATATGGTTATCTAGGGTTGGGAAATCATCAGGATAAATAATTTCACTGATGAGATTAGGATTGGCGATAAACTCGTCCCGTGAAAAACCCGTGATCCGTTCACAGGAGGGAGAGGTATAGATAAACTGACCTTTTGTATCGAGCCAATATTCCCAATCGTAGGTAAAATCGATCGCTGTGCGGAATTTTTCCTCACTCTCGCGCAAGGCAGCTTCTGCTTCCTGTCTGGCGGTAATATCACGCAAGAACACGGTAAAGATAATCTCACCCTTGAGATTGAGGTTAGAAATGGAGGCTTCGGCCGGAAATTCTGACCCGTCTTTGCGTCGCCCAAAGATGCCTCCTCGCTCTGACATGGGCCTGGCATACCCTCCGATTTTGGCATAATCAGCAAGATGTTGATGATGAACCTTTGCAAAGCGCTCCGGTATCAACAGCGCCAGGGGTTTCCCTAATATTTCCTCAGCTTGATAACCAAAAATTTGTTCTGCTCCTTTGTTAAATAACGTAATTTTTTGATGGTGATTCACTGAAATAATGGCGTCATTGGCAATTTCTAAGATTCCCGCAAACCGAGCTTGGGAGATTTGGAGGTCAATTTCCGCTTGTTTGCGTTTACTGATATCTCGACAAATACAAAAGTGGATCACCTCCCCTTCTAAAGTGACGCGACTGTAACTAATTTCGACATCGTATTCAGAACCATCTTTACGGCGATGTCGGGTTTCAAATAGAGGAATAAAATTGGGGTTTTTGAGTATTTTCTGTAACTCTTCTTTTGTCCATTGGGCATCCCAATCCACTACATTTAAACTCAGGGTTTCTTCTAAGGTATAACCTATCATCTCAGCAAAACGAGGACTCGATTGGATTGCATCTCCTTGGTTATTCATCACGACAATGCCATCTAATGAAGTATTAAACAAAGTTTTTGTTCGCACCAGTTCTTTTTCTAACTTGAGTTCTGCTTGTTTGCGTTCTGCTTCAAGTCGGGCTTTTTCGCTAATATCTTTCATAAAGCAATAATGCCCCAACAATTGATGCTGTTCGTCATAGTTAGCAATCATGACTAATTGTTTATAAATAATTGAACCATCCTTGCGAATTCCGGTGGCTTCTACTTCAACTCTTCCTGCTTTTAGCATCTGCTCATAGGCTGCAATAAGTTTCTCTAAATCATCAGGATGTACCGTTTTTTGCCATAACATTCCAATCATTTCTTCCGGTTCATAACCGGTGATTTTAGCGTAGGTTTTATTGACATAAAGATAACAACCTTGGGCATCCAGTTTAGAAATCCCTGATACGGCATTTTCCATCACCTCGCTCATTTCTTGTTGTTCAGCTTCAGCTTGTTTGAGTTTGGTAATATCAATAAAGGTAATTCCAATTTGTTTAAGTTTATTCTGATGATCAAATTCTGGAAAACCATTGACTAAAACCCAAACTAAATTCGGTTTACCACTATTAATTCCCAGGACATAATTTTTGAAAGAAGTTTGAGTTGATAAGACTCGATTAATGGGATATTCTTCGATGGGAATCCGGGTTCCATCTTCCCGAACAAAATGCCATGCAGGATCAATAGCAGTTTTTCCCATCATTTGCTCAATGGTGAGTCCTAATAAATCACAAGCGGTTGCATTACACAACAGAATCTTAGTATCGGGAGCATGAATGACGAACCCGGCATTTAAGTTATTAATCAGTTGTCGATACCGAAGTTCGCTTTCATGGAGGGATTCTTGGGCTTGTTTGCTTTCGGTAATATTTCGAGCAATTTTGGAAGCACCAATAATATTTCCGGCTTTATCTTTCAGGGGAGAAATCGTAATGGAAACATCAATAAAAGTTCCATCTTTCCTGAGTCGTTTGGTATCGTAATGTTTAATACTTTCTCCTCGGAGAATACGGTGCAGAATTTCCTGTTCTTCGGCGTAATATTCTGGGGGAATCAATTTTTTAATCGATTGTCCAAGGATTTCATCGGCTGTGTAACCAAAAACTTGTTCGGCTCCGTGATTCCAACTTCTAATCATACTATTTAAGTCTTTACTAATAATTGCATCTTCTGAGGATTCAACAATGGCAGCCAGTTGAGTCTGAGCTATTTCTGCCTGTTGTCTATGTTCTAATTCCTGTTGCAGTTGCTGGTTGGTTATCTTTAATTGATGAATTTGAGACTGATTGATTCCAATCAGATAAACCACTAATAAACATAACCCAATTAACGTTAAGCCTCCGATGAGAACCACAACAGGTAAAGGGCTAGTTGCTTGTTTTGTAGAGGCAACCACCATTTGCCAGTCAGCACCATAGGCTCTGACAATAACTGTTTTTTGCAAGGTGGAGTTAGAAGGAAATCCGGCTTGACGATAAATTGATTCAGTTCCATCATAAATCGCTACTTTATAACCGGGTGGCACATTCAAAGTGCTATCAAATAGAGTTTGGAAGTGAAAAACTCCGACAATAAATCCATCAAAGCGATAGCCTTCGGCTGGGCGGAGCCCATCGCCAATGAAGAGAGGTACAGTAGCCAGCACACCTAATAACAACGGTAACACTTTTTTCCAGGGTGTTTGGCTGAGAATTTTAATCAAGTTAAGCTGAATTATAGCCATAAGCTGCCTACGAAAACAGGGAGCAGGGAGCACAGGGGGAGGGGGAAACAAGTTGTAGGGTGCCTAAGCCAAAAGCCCACGCCCCATTAGTCAAGCGTCAAACCTCAACTGTCCATTCTTCGTAAGCTCAATCCCAACAGTTCAGAGCGGTTTTGAGAAATTATACTCACCCCGAAGAACAACAACATTGAAAGGGAAAGGAACGCTTAAAAAGGACAATAAAGGCTATCAATGAATTAAGCAAAAAAATGCACTGTTTTAAAGAAAATCTTATTAAACTTATTAAAATCGCTGAATTAATTTTACTATGAATCATGGAAATTCGCCAAGCTGAAGAGAAATTAGCGGTAATATAAGGTTTAACCCCATGCAGCTTCATCAAAGGAATCCCCTGATGTTGGCCAAATTTGAGCCATCTATATGGGGTTCAAGTTCCGTCCTGATTCGGCTCTAGGGTGCCAATGGATTCAGGACTAGAAAAGAAGAAGCTCAAAGGATTATTACTCGGCTCAAAAAACGGGACAATCAATGAAACGCTCTTGTTTCCTATTGCCATTAGGGATTAGGAATTGCTAAGTCAATAGAGGCTTCAATTCCTTTAATTAAACAAGATAAAGGAATCACTCCAGACACAAAAACTAAAGAACCTCGAACCGAATTATGATAGAATTGGAAGGTGGTATCCACCATTAATACATAACGGACTTCATTTTTTCCCATCATTAAAGATTTGACTAAATCAGGTAAGGGTTCAATTTGGAAAGTTGGAATCGAGAAAGTAAACTGACTCCCCATTAAAGTTCCCAACATATTAATATAGGAATTTAAGAGAATATTCCCAGCTTCCATTAAAACTTCACAGGAAGAAACATTCAAATGTAAATTATAATCTTCTTGATCGGGTCGCAGTAAGTTTGTGAGTTTGACCGCAAAAGAATAGTTTAAAAGTAAGAGTGCATCTCCACTCATTGTCCCTTTAAACATTTGATGAACGCTGACAATATCTTCATTGAACTGGTTGGGTAATTCGGTCATTAATTTACTCAACGGAGATAAAGAAACCTCCGCAACCTTCATCGTCACATCAGACCCAATTAATTGTGATAATGCCGTTGCTGTTCTCCGAGAAAGAACAATTTTCATAAATTCAGATAAGGCTATTTTTTGCTTTTCGGTGAGTAACATTTTTACACCTATTGAGGGTTAATCAAGGATTAAAATTAAAGGTTAATTTTGGGGTTATCAAGAACAATCATAAAACGTCTAAAATTGCCTGTGCAATTCCATTGAGAGGATAAGAATGATCACTTAACCCTGATTCCTCTACAGAACGTGGCATTCCATAGACAATACAAGTTTCTTCAGACTCAGTAAATATTAAACCTCCATGAGATTTTATCCATGCTGCACCCTGTTTTCCATCGGAACCCATTCCGGTCATCACAATTCCTAAAAGCCGATTACCATAAACTTCTGCGGCTGATTGAAACATAACATCCACCGAGGGACGATGAGGCATATCAAAGGGTTGTGCAGCCAGACGGGTGACAACAGAATTCCCTTCCCGTTTAAAGGTTAAATGACGTCCCGCAGGGGCAATAAAAACCATTCCTGGATGGAGAATTTCTCCATCACCCGCTTCAACCACTTTCAATGCGGATAATTGATCTAATCGTTCTGCATACATTTTCGTATAACCAATGGGCATATGTAAAACAATTGCAATTGGAACCGGAAAATTACTGGGTAATTGAGGAATCAAAAATGCTAAAGCTTGGGGGCCACCTGTGGAAATTCCAATTGTAATTAAATCAATTGTACCGGGTTTAAACACCGGTTGAGCCGGAATTAATCCCGAAGTTAATGACCCTAAAGCTGGAACCGGAAGACGCTTTAAAGGGACATTCGCAGCAGCTTTTACTTTATCAATTAATTCCTCAGCTAATTCATACATTTTTTCCGTCGCTAAAGCCGTAGGTTTATGTACAAAATCAACAGCCCCTGCGTCTAAAGCTGCTAATACTAATTCTCCTCCTTCATTGGCAATACTCACAATAATCACCGGAATCGGATGTCGTTTCATTTGTCTTTTGAGAAACTCTACCCCATCAACTTTAGGCATTAATAAATCCAAGGTAATCACATCAATTTCATTCGGTGTCCGTTCTAATCTTTCTAAAGCTTCTTCCCCATCATGGGCTGTTCCCACAACTTCTATAAAAGGGCTACGAGACAGCATTTGTTTAATAACTTTACGAACATAAGCAGAATCATCAACCACTAAAACGCGAATAATTTTATTCATGACTTTTTATCCTTTTTTTATTACAATAGGGGAATCAATAAATTAGACTCAAATCCAGCACAATTGCTCCTTTAATGTTTAACATATATAAATGCTCCTTCAATGTCTTCCAATTCAAAATTAGTTTTCAGTTTTAAGAGAGACTCAGAAGCACTCAGAAACAAATAAGAGGGTTTAAACATTCGTTCATAGAAATAATTAACAGTTTGGCGGATAGAAGTATCGGAAAAGTAAATAAAAACATTCCGACAAAAAACAAAATGAGCTTGAGCTAAATATTGAATTTCAGACTCCTTCAATAAATTATTAACTGACCAATGAACTCGGCGATGAATCTGAGGAGAAACCCGCCATCCATCTGCTTCAGCCGTAAAATATTTCCGCTTCAAAGCTTCAGGGAAGCTCCGAAATGAATATTGTCGATATAATCCCATTTTAGCCTTATCAATTGCCTTAGAAGAAGCATCACTAGCCCAAATTTCAATCGGAACTCGTTCAAACCAACCCGCTTCATTCAACGCGATCACAATTGTTAATGGTTCTTCTCCAGTAGAACAAGCCGCACTCCAAATCCGCAGGGGTTGACAAGGATAAGAGAGACTATAAAACTGCTCTAAATACTGAGGAATTAACACTTCTGTCAAAACCTTAATTTGATCATACTCTCGCCAGAAATAGGTTTCGGGGACACTTAAACTATTAATAACTTGTTGCCATTCTTCATCCGCTTTAGGATCATATTTCAGCAAATAATAATAGTCTAAAAACGAGTCTAACCCATTTTCAAACACGCGATTAGATAACTTATCCGCCAACATATTTTGCTTAGAACTCGTATAAAATAATCCTGTTCGTTCATGGATTAGATCTCGCAAAATAATAAAAATATTATCGCTTAAATTCAGGGGTTCTGGAGAAAATCGCATATGAGTAATCAGTTGTCAGTCATCAGTTATCAGTCATCAGTTATCAGTCATCAGTTATCAGTCATCAGTTATCAGTAATTAGTCAACAGTTAGGACATAAACTGATGAGCGCAAGCCTAAACTTGTGTTTCTATGAACTTCCCAATTAAGTTTTTCCTGGCTATAACTGAAAACTAAAAATTAATGGCTGATGACTGATAACTGATAACTGATAACTGACTATTGATGCAATCCTTTTTGAGCCGCCCGACGAACTGCCGCAGAAGGATCATTACGAGCTAATATCCCCAACTGTTCAGTACAGGAGCGATTTCCCAAATAAACCAAAGCATTAACCGCCGATAAACGGACACTTTGATCCTGGTCGTTCAATGCACTGATTAAAATTTCCGAAGCAAAAGGATGTTTGAGGCGTTTCAACACTTCAACAACAGTACACCGGACAGCCGGATGGAGATGGGTTAACCCTTGGCTAATACCTTCAATATAGTCCTGTTTCTGGCTGGAATGCTCCAAATTTCGAGAAGCCAACGCCATAATACAAGCTTCCCGACTGCTGGGATCTACGGACAATTCCAACAAAGCAGCAATCGCTTCTGGGGTTCCCATCCGAGATAGGGATTCAATCGCAGCTTGAACCACTTTTTCCTCTGGATCAGCGGCTGCCATCCATTGTAAAGCAACTCCGGCCTCTTCTCCTCCCCGTTCCCGAAACGCATGAAGGGCATCTAAACGCCGTTCTGCATTGGTAGAATTCAACGCCATTAACAAAGGCGCAACAGCGTCGGTACTGTTAATCCGTCCCAAAGCCATTACCGCCGCCCGGGCAATGTCCCCATCTCCGACCTCCAGTCCCACTAATGTCGTTAACAGAGGAATTGCTTTTTCCTCACCGATGTGGCCTAAAGCCGAGGTAGCAGCAGCCCGAACTGGATAGGCAGAATCTTGGTTGACAAGCTGTTGTAGAATCTCAAAGACCTGTTTAAGGGATTCTGCCTCCGACTCTGATAACAGATTAAATTCCAAACGCCCAATTGAACGAGCCGCTTGATACCGCACCCAGGAATCATTATCCTGTAAAGCATTCAATAAAAGGGGTAAAGCTTGATTCACTTCGATATCCCCCAAAGCATGGGCCGCCGCCGCCCGCACAGAAGGAACCTCTTGGGTTAACGCTCGGACTAAATAGGGAAGAACCCGTTCATCCTCCAGGTAAGGCAAATGTTCAATGGCAGCCCGTCGTATTTTTTCTTCAGGATCATGGGTACAGTTAAATAAAGCTTCAATGCACTCTCCAAAAGCAAAATACCCTGCGATTTTGACGGCTGACTCCCGAATCAGGGGATTGGGGTGAGTTAGTAACTGTAGAATCCGTTGCGGTAGGGCGGGATGGCCCAGGGAATTGAGAGCCGCAATCGCGCCTAAACGCACGGCGGAATCAGAATGTCCTAAGAGATCTAATAATGCTTCAAAAGCTCGCCCATCGCCGATTTGAGCTAAGGCAGCCGTTGTCACCATAACTAATTCCGAGTCGGCACTGAGTAAATCGGTTAAGGCCGGAACAGCTTGATTACTCCCAATGCGACCGAGGGCTGTAATGGCAGCTTTACGAGTTTCGACATCAGGAACATCAAGTTGAGCAATTAATAACGGAGTTACGCTACTCCCAAAGCGAACTAAGGCTTCAATAATGGATTCTCGCAGTTGAGGATAACTTAACAGTCTGGCTAAGGCGGTGGCAACGTTCTCTCCTTCTAACCATCCCAAAATTAATGCAATCCCCTGGAGTTCTTCAGGATTAGCCTGTTGAATCGTATCCAGTAGGTTTTGAGTTCCCACCTCTGTTACCGCACGACGGGTCAGGTCAGCAATAAATTTTCCTTCCCCAAATTCAGTTTGATAGCGTTGATAAATTTTAGCCAGGGTGATGACTAAACTATTCGCTCTCACGGGGGAGTTGGCTATATCAGTTTTGTTCAGCCCCTGGGCGATAGGAGTAACCACATCAGCAGAGCCCAATTCTCCTAACACCTCAGCCACTTGATCGCCTAATAGCTCATCATCTAATAAGGAAACAATGCGACAACCAATAGTCGAGTCTCCAATTTTCATCAACGCTTCCAAGGCGGGAAAGGCGAGGAAAAAGTCTCCAGATTGGGTGATTTCGACTAATTTATCGACGGCTTCTGTTGCCCGTAGGTGTCCCAAGGATTCAATGGTATGATACCGAACATTAATATCAACATCATCCAAAGCTTGAATTAAAGCCGGAATAGCTCTGGGGTCATGGCGTTCTCCGAGGGCTAAGGCGGTGTAAATGCGTAGTTCTGGATCGGGATCGGCTAAACATTCCACTAAGGAGGGAATTGGATCGATATGACTGAGAACTAAAACCTGAAGCACACTATTGAGAATGTCGGGGTTACGGTGTTGTTCACGAAGCAAGCGTAACAAATCCTGGGTTAAGTTAGGATCGTCTTGCATTGCTAGGCTATCGACGGCTTCCCGACGTACCCGCCAATTCAAAGTTTTTTGAAGTAAAGGCATTAAACGTCCTGCAATTGAGAGATCACCAATTTGCATTAGAGCATCTAAGGCGGGAAAGGCTAAGAAAAAGTCTTGAGATTGAGCAATTTCGAGTAAGGGATCAATGGCTTCTCTCGCTTTTAAACGTCCTAATGCTTCAATGGCATGATAACGAACATTTTTATCCGTATCGGCTAAAGCCAAAACTAAGGCAGGAATGGCGCGAATATCATCCCGTTGTCCCAAGGTTTGGGTTGCATAAATCCGCAGTTCTGGATCAGGGTCATGCAAACATTCAATTAAGGCGGGAATTAAATCCACCCGACTCAAGGCTAAAACTTGAATCACACTATTGACAATGGTGGCATTTCGATGTTCTTGGCGCAGAAGTTGTAATAATTCTGTGGTAATTTCTGGGTTATGACTGGCTGTTAATCGCTCTACTACTTCCCTTCGGACTTGCCAACTACTATCTTGTAGGGCATTCATAAAGTCTGTGGTATTAGCATACAGGCCTTTATTGAGATCATCGGATATGGAAAACATTAAATTCCGCTCTTGAGCCTCGGCGTCAGAGGAAACTACTTCGGAGGAAATGATTTCCCGACGATAATGTTGAGCCAGATCAATTTCTCGCTCCCGTCGCACCGTGACATCCTCAAGGGTGACAATGGTTCCGACGATGGTTGTTTTCTCGCGTAAGGGCGTAATTGTAACGCGCTGCTGCATATACTGGAAGTGCTTGGAGTTCGCCGGAGGGGGACAGGGAATTAAGTATTGATGGAACGCAGGTGCAAGGGTTTCAATGACTCCTTGGGTAATCACCCGTTGAAATCGCTCCAGTAAACCCCGTTGTTCCAAATCAGGAATCAGATCGGTAATTTTTTGTCCACAACTCTGTGCCGCAGTAATTCCCGTGAGTTCGATTAATCGAGAATCCCAAGAACGAATCGTTAAATTGATATCAGTTGTAAAAATACCAATAGCCATAATCAGTTATCAGTTATCAGTTATCAGTTATCAGTTGACAGTTATCAGTTATCAGTTGACAGTTATCAGTTGACAGTTATCAGTTGACAGTTATCAGTTGAGACAATCCTTCATCACTCATCAATACCTCCTGTTATTAACTAATTATTCATTCCCTAACATCCAATTGATTAATACTAACCCTCAACTGATAACTGATTAGTGATGATGCGGATACTTGATAACTGATTAAATGAGGGTTTGAACACTTTCAAGCAGGGTTGTGGCAGCAGTCATAATAATCTTGCTGCTTTGTCGGTGACGTTCACTAATTTGTCCTATATTTTCTATGCCTTGCAGTGTCTCACTTAAAACAGCAGAATGTTCTACATTGGAACTGCGAATTAACTTAATTTGTTGGGTGATGCTTTGAATCGCCCCCGTCATCTCTTGAATGGCTTTTGACTGTTCCCTCATGGCTTTCGCCAGTTGCTCCGACTGTATCCGCATATTATCAACGGCTTGGGTTGTTTGAGATGCCATTGTGGCTTGTTCAGTCATGTCTTTGCTAACACTATTAATCAAGCTGCCCAGTCGTTCGGCTTCTTTAGAGATTTGCTCCCCGGCTACGGACTGTTCTGCAATGGCTCGTGAAGTGGTCATGACTCCCCGCCTCATGGACTCTACCGCTTGCATAATTTGGGATGCCCCTTTATTTTGCTCAAAAGTCGCTTTACGGACTTGTCCGGCTAAATTCGTGGTATTTTGAGCCGCTTTAATCACATCACGGGCAGCACGAGCTTGTTCATTCATTGCTTGGGTGACTTGTTTAGCAATTTGCTGCATCTGTCGGGTAGAAACCACAATTCCTTGGGTGGTTTTAGATTGTTCAATGGTGGCTTTGGCAACTTCTCGTGCTTGGTTGGCGGTGGTATTAATTGAATTAACAACGGTTTGACCCGCAATCATTTGTTCCTCGGAGGCGACGGTAATTTGACTAACTAATTGAGTGGTTTTTTCAATCCCCGATAGGATTTTTTTTAATCCTCCTAATCCTTCTTCGGCTAGACTCCCACTATCTTCAGCTACCCTTAAACCTTCATTAGACGTGTTAACTGCATCCTGGGCAACCTGTTGTAAGGCTTTAATAATCGAGGCAATGTCGGAAGTGGCTTGGGCTGCGCGATCAGCTAAATTACGAATTTCTTCGGCAACAACGGCAAATCCCCGTCCGGCATCCCCTGCCCTAGCTGCTTCTATTGAAGCATTTAAAGAGAGCAAATTGGTACGTTCTGAGATTAAGTTAATCGTATCGACAATACTGCTAATTTCGTTCGTGCGTTTGCCCATATCTCGAATCACGTCGGAAGATTTAACCATTGATTCCCGTACCCGACTTAACCCTTGAATGGCTTTTTCCACGGTTTTACCCCCCACTTCGGCATCCTGCATGACTCGACGGGTAATTTCATCGGCTTGTTGAGTTAGGGTGGTAATCGAACGAATGGATCGATCTAACTGTTCGGCGGATGTAGCTGCACTGGTGGCGGCTTCGGTAATTCGTTCTCCATTTTGAGCGACACCTACAACAGATTGCGCCATTTCTTCCATTGACGTTGAAACTTGTTCAACGGTAGAAGCTAAATTTTCTGTGGTAGCAGTCACTTCTTCAATGGAAGCTGCCATTTCGTTAATTGAAGCGGTGGTTTCTTCGGAGGCGGCCGTTAAATCATCGGCATTTTGAGCAACCCCGCCAATGGAACTGGTCATTTCTTCAATGGAAGCGGCGGTTTCGTTGACGGCGGCTGCAAGGTTTTCTGTGTCTAAACTGACACTTTTAATCGATGCAGCCACTTGTACCATTGATGCGGTGACTTGAGACGCTGAAGTTGCCATTTCTTGAGCACTATTGGCAACATTATGGGTAGAAACACTGCTTTGTTGAACGGACGTTGAGGTTTGTCTAATGGCCGTTGCAAGTTCGGCACTACTCGCGGTTACTTGTTCGATGGACGCTGCCATTTCATTAATAGAAGACACCAATTCTTCCCCGGAAACAGCAACGGATTGAGCTTGGGTTGCCGTATGTTTTAATGAGGTTGTTAGGGTCTGAATTTGGCTACTACTTTCTTCTGCTAGGCGAGTTTGGGATTTCATCCCCTCTGAAAGATGTTCTACTGTTTGTACAATATCTTTGGTTTTAATCAGGATTTGCTGATTTTGTTCTCGTAGCTGTTGAACAATCAACTCAGGTGCGTTTTTATCAGGAACTTCAGAGAAGTTTTTTTGATGATTTTTATAATTTTTTTGTTGCTTATTATTGACTTTAGCCATGATTTTCTCCTTTATTAGTTATCAGTCATCAGTTAACAGTTATCAGTTATCAGTTGTCAGTTATCAAGTATCCGCATCATCAGTTATCAGTTGAGGTAAAAACAGGGGATAACACATTTCTACACAGATAATGGATTAGTATTAACTGATAACTGTTAACTGACAACTGATAACTGATTGATCAGTAATTCTTCAACATTGAGGAGCAGGATAACTCGTTGTCCTAAAGTGGCAATTCCCGCTAAATATCGACCGCTTAAATTAGAGATTCCTTCGGGTGGGGGTTGAATAGTTTGCTCTGGGATTGCGATAAATTCCCTAGCCGTATCTACAATTAATCCAACGGTACGATGATGGGAATGAATCACAATTAAACGAGTTCGTAGATTATAAGAGGTTTTCTCCAGTCCAAATCGGACTCGTAAATTAATCGCTGGAATGACTTGTCCCCTCGAAAAAACAACTCCCTCCACAAAAGGTAAAGTGTTAGGAACGGGGGTAATTTGTTCAATCATTTCCATTTGCTGCACAATTTGAGAGGGAATGCCAAAGGTTGTGTCAGCCAGTTCAAATAAAATATAGGGTTGAGTTGAAGTTAAAACGTCTGACATTGGAGTTAGAGTCTAAGGTTGACAGTTGACGGTTGACGGTTAAGGTCAACCAAACGTGGCAAGTCGGACTAAAGCACCCACATCTAAAATTAAAACCACCCGGCGATCTCCAAGTTCTGTTGCGCCAGCTATTCCTGTCACTTGGACAAAGGGATCGGTTAACGGTGTCACCACGATTTCGCGTAGTCCCGTCACCCGATCAACGACTAAAGCCACGGTATTTTCTCCACTTCCTACCACAATCATCATTAAGGATGACGGTTCTAGGGAACACAAGGCCGGGTCTGACTGGGGATAGGTCGCAGAAAGAGGGAAAATTGAGGCTAGACGGATCACGGGTAAAACCGTGTTACGATAGCTGACAATTTCGTTCTTCTCAAAAGAAATAATTTGGGATGTCGAAACTTCTAGCACTTCCAGCACCGCCGCTTGGGGAATGGCAAAGGTTTGTTGGGATACAGAAATAATCAAAGCATCTGTAATTGCTAAGGTGAGGGGAAGTTGAATCGTAAATCGAGTTCCTTGACCTTTATGGGTATCTAAACTCAGGAACCCCCCTAACTCCTGAACCGTATTTTTAACAATTGACATTCCCACCCCCCGTCCCGACACTAAATCCACTTCATTTTTGGTGGAAAATCCGGCACTGCACAGAATATCTAATAACGCCATCATATTATATTGGTCGGGCTTTCCGGCTTCCCCATATTTGTTTTCGAGCAGAGAAACAAAGGATCGAGTTTCAGTGAGTTGGGTCTGGGTCGTGACTCGTTCAATAACCGTTTCAACATCAACACCGCGACCATCATCTTCAATTTCAATCACGACGGTTTCCCCAGAGGTTGTTGCCCGCAGTTTGAGGGTTCCCTGGGGAGGTTTCCCGGCTTCAAGACGCTCTTGGGGAGATTCAATTCCATGACTGACGGCATTTCGCACCAGATGTAATAGGGGGTCAAGCATTCGTTCGACAACGAATTTATCAATTTCGGTTTCCTGTCCACTCATTTCCAGAGTGACTTGTTTTTCACTGGCCCGAACTAAATCCCGAACGACAAATTGCATCCGAGCAAAAATCTCACCAATGGGAACTAAACGAACTTGCATCACCCCTTGGCGCAGATCTCGTAATTGTCGTTCTAGCATTAAGTTAATTTCTTGTAAGGCTCGAATTTGAGGGGAGGGAAGATAGGACGTGATGGATTTGAAATGATCCTCTAAACGGGCACGACTCATGACCAAATCCCCCACCATTCGCATCAAATCATCCAGTTTGGGTAAATCTACACGCACCACATTTGAGGAGGGGGAAAGGGGCAGGGGGGAAGGGGAGAGGGGGGGAAGGGGAGAAGGGGGGAGTGGGAGCGGGGGAGGGGGGGGAATTGTGTGATCTTCTTTGGGTGGGGTCGTCTCCTGGTCTGCTGTTTCCGGTTTCCTTCCTTTTAAGTAAAGCTGCCAGGTTAAGCCCGGTTGCTCGGTTTCTGGAAAGGGAATTTCTGGCAAAGTGGTGGCGAGGATGAAATCAAATAGAATTTTGTTGCCCTCACTCATGCGAGGTGCAGTATAAATTAATTGACCGAAGGTTTGTAAGTGTTCTCGAATCGTATTAACTCGGATTCCCTGTTCTGAGAGTTGGGTACTCGGTGAGAATACAAAGTGCCAAAGCGTTTCGCCGTTGTTAATTGCTATGTTGAATGTTTCTTGTTCTTGGGGTTTGAGTTTGAATTCTACCGGGGTAACCAGGCCAGATAAGGGGTTTTCGACGTTTTCGTTAGGAATAACCGCCCTCAGTTGGGTGCTAATGTCGGTAATATCGGGGGGTGGGGCTTGAGTTCGGTGACAAGTGATCACTTGTTCGAGAAGTTTTGTTCCCGCAATTAAAGCATCAAATCCTTCAGAAGATAGAGCTATTTTTTGATCCCGTAAGACTCGTAAATAGCTTTCCATTTGATGGGCTAATTCTTCCGCCAGTCCCACTCCGACCATTCCTGATAATCCTTTGATGGAATGGAAACAACGAAATAATTCATTGAGATGAGAACGCTCAATCTGTGATTGATTAATCCAGGATTCTAGGGTTAGAAGTTCTCGTCTAATGACGGCTAAATGTTCTTCGCATTCTGCAAAATAATCTTCTAGGAAATCCTCGAAAAAATTTTTGTTAGGCGGATTGGACACAATGGAAGTTTCCTCGCAAGAATGATATTAATATTTCTCATTAAAACAAGAATTTGGGTTTAATTGACTCAGAAGTAAAACCCCTTCACACTGAAACTGAAGTTAGTAACTGGCGAATTTCACTCGCTAAGAATTTAGGTTGAAAGGGTTTGGTTAAATAACAAGCTGCACCTGCTGCAATGGCTTCACTCCGACTATTTTCATCACCCTTGGTCGTCAGAATCACAATCGGTGTATCGTGATAACTGGGATGCCCTAAAACAAATTTTAGAACTTCTAACCCGTGCATATCGGGCATATTCAAATCCAATATCATCAGATCAAAGGGAGCCACTTCAAGTTGTTCAATTGCTTCTAAACCATTCCCCGCTTCACTAAAACTAACATCAGTTAAATCTCGCAAAGACGCGATTACCATTTTTCGCATCGTTGCTGAATCATCAACCACTAAAATCCGTCTCATAATCCACACTCCTTGAGCGGATAAGGCAAGAATAGTTTGCATTCCTATACTCGTTTATTAACAGAATAGATGTAGAGCTTGATATTTTGACAATCCCCAATAAGTACAGAGGGAATAGCTCGATCTTTTCATGATCTCTTCAGGGTGATGTTAAAGGATTCTTAAGATCAATCAAAGGACACTATTGCTTGCGGGTAAATCAATTAATTTCTGCACTCTATCCTGCCAGGAATAAACGGGCATAGTAATTCGCAAAATAATCACACCTGAATTATAAATCATCCTCTTCTAGGAATTATGAATTGTGTTTGAAAAGTTAACAGAACTAGGTGTTGGCTGTTGACTGTTCATAGAGGAATGGGGAGTCAGAAGTTAAGGATTTCCCCTCCGCTTCCCCTTTTCTCCCCCGACTTCCTATCAAGAAATCCCAGAAAACACTTGAGTTCCTTGAGGTGCTTCCAGGCTATCACCTCTATTTTGACCGTCGTGAAAGGCAGCTAGAATCACATCACAGGTTTTTCCCCAAGCGATCGCACCCGTTGCATCAATGCCAATGGCCCCAAAATCCCGTTGACGATCATGAGCTTCTGCAAAGGATTTGTCAAAGGCGGCTTTTAAGG
This sequence comes from Planktothrix tepida PCC 9214, assembly GCF_900009145.1. Taxonomy (NCBI): domain Bacteria; kingdom Bacillati; phylum Cyanobacteriota; class Cyanophyceae; order Oscillatoriales; family Microcoleaceae; genus Planktothrix; species Planktothrix tepida. Next base: position 295,021 of record NZ_LN889803.1, on the reverse strand, counting down.
TTTGACCATCCGTGACCCGCGTTACAATTTTGGCGGCTAAACATTCATCAAGAATATCTTCCCCAATTCCGGTACAACTCACCCCCGCTTGATCCGTAGCATAATTTCCCGCCGGAGTCGCCGAGTCACTCACCCGACCAATACGTTCAAACCCTTTTCCTCCCGTTGAGGTTCCAGCGGCTAATTGGCCATTTTGATCCAAGGCGACAACCCCAATGGTTCCGGTTCCCGCCGATTCGGAGACGACATTGGCCATACTGCGTTTAAAATTATCTTTACGGTCTTCTAACCATTCTTGTAATCGTTGATCCGTGAGGGGATTATACAGGGGAAGTTGCAGTTCCCGTGCTAATTCAGCCGCACCATAATCGGATAAAACGTGATCCGAGGCGTTTTGTAAGAAAACGGCTAAATCGATAGGATTTTTGACCCGTGAAACGTTAATCACGCCACTAAAGCGTTTTAAGGTTCCATCCATTAAGGAAGCACTCATGCGGATTTGGCCATCGGACTGCAAAACCGAACCTGTACCCGCATTAAATCGGGGATCATCTTCGAGGAGTTGACAGCCCCGTACCACCGCTTCTTTAGCACTAGCTCCTGTCAGCAGTAAGGCGTAGACTTCATCAATGACTTGATACAGGGATTTACGAACGGCTTTTAACCCTCCTTTCCCTTGGAGAGAACTGCCAGCACCACCATGAATAATCAGTTTAGGTTGAACCACCATGAATGTATTGTAAAGTGAACAAAGATCGGGGTGTTATTGGGGGTGTTCTATCTCTGGGGTAGAAGAAGAACGACGGCGACGGCAGCGTTCAGAACAATATTTGACTTCATCCCAACAGTTCGCCCATTTTTTTCGCCAGGTAAAGGGGCGATCGCAAACAGGACAAATCTTCGTCGGTAAGTCGGATTTGGATGGCACGCGCACCATGCTAAGTTATTGGAGTTGCTTGAATCTCGGATGATCATATCATTTCCATGTCACAGACCGTTTCTGAGAACACCCGATTAACTTTCATCCGCATTGTGTTAGTTGAACCCGCCGGAGCGTTAAATGTGGGTTCGGTTGCACGGGTGATGAAAAATATGGGATTAGAGCAATTAATATTAGTCAATCCCCATTGTGATCCCCTGGGGGATGAAGCCAAAAGAATGGCTGTTCATGCGGTTGATATTTTAGAACAGGCCATTATTGTTTCGTCTCTACCCGAAGCCTTAACCGGATGTCAACGCGCGATCGCAACAACAGCCCGATCTCGATCCCAAGCGTTACCCACTGATTTAGAAGATCCCAGAACGGTTTTACCTTGGTTATTAGATTGTCCTTCAGCTTTAATTTTTGGCCCAGAAGATCGAGGTTTAAATAATGATGAATTGAGTTATGCTCAACGATTTCTCCGCATTCCTTCGAGTTCCTGTTATCCGTCTTTAAATTTAGCTCAATCTGTTGGGGTGTGTTGTTATGAATTACGATATTTAGCGTTAGAAATCCAACCGACTCCAGCACAGGGGATGGAACACCCCAACCCTTCGACCGTTCCCTTAGAGGTCTTAGAAGGATATTATCAACAGTTGGAAACCTTGTTACTTCGGGTTGGATATTTGTATCCCCATACCAGCAATAGCCGCATGAAAAAATTCCGGCGTTTGTTTAATCGTGCTAATTTAACGGGGGAAGAAGTCACAATGTTACGCGGTATCCTCAGTCAAGTCGAATGGGCAATAAACTGTAACAATTTTGTTGCAATTGATGATACCCTAAAAGCGTCGCCCGATTAAGTTTAAACAGACCCCCCTTTCCTTGACTAATGAGTTAGAGGAGAGGGGATGGCTCATCATCAGGTCGGGTGGAAAATGATTGCATCGTCTTAAAAACAGTCTTAAAATCCTAGTCAGGTGTTAGGTGTGGCTCAACGATCTCCGCGTCAGTCGTTCTTCTCAAAACTTTCTTCTTCTAACTCTGGCTCTGCGTCCTCTGGGCCAAAGTCCCGCAATGACAATTCATCGAAATCACAGCCTCGACGCCGTTCTCGTCGTTCAACTCCTCCTCAACCTCAACCGGTTCCTCGTCGGGATCGCTCACCAGAATCCCGTCAGAACGTTGATCCCAGCCGTTTAGAGTCTTTTGAACCCCTGGTTTCTCAACTACGACAACAACCTCCTAGGCGACCCAAATCTCGTCAAACCCGATCTCAACCGGGTAAACGGCCACGCCAGAAAGTGACCCTGGCTTCTATTTTATCGTTTCTGAAGCCTCCGATATCGGGGTCGCAACGATCTCGGCGTCTTCCAAGGGATCGAGTCGCGACAACTTCGGTTGGTACACCCAGGGATCAATCTGTAAAACGAATACGGAAAAAACGTCGGGTGTCTCCGATGGTTTATGCAACTCGTTTGTTGATTTTGGGGATTGGCATTGGTGTGATTTCAGGGACGATTCTTTCAATTTTAAATGCGTTGGGACGTTCGAGTGCAGAAGCGAATCAAACCATTAATTTAACTTTAGAACAACAACAAAACCCTAATTCCAACCCGTCTAACACTCAGGTTCAACCGTTACAACTAACTCAAGAAGCGGCGGATTTAAAAACAGCAATTCTGGCTTTAGCTCAGGATTCACCTAAGTTAAAACCGGGGGTATTTCTGGTTGATTTAGATACGGGAAATTATGTTGATATTTCAGGAGAAACCCCCATTCCTGCTGCCAGTACCATTAAAGTGCCAATTTTAGTTTCATTTTTTCAAGCCGTTGATGAAGGTAGAATTCGCCTGGATGAAATTTTGACAATGGAGGAAAAACATATTGCGAAAGGGTCTGGAGAACTCCAAGATAAACCTGTTGGTAGTAAATTTACGGCTTTAGAAACGGCTACTTTAATGATTACTAATAGTGATAATACGGCTACCAATATGATTATTGATCGTTTGGGCGGTATTGAATCCCTAAATCAACAATTTGTATCCTGGCAATTAAAACAAACTCAAATGCAAAATATCCTGCCTGATTTGGAAGGAACCAATAAAACCAGTAGCAAAGATTTAGTAACATTAATGGCAGAAATCAATCAAGGGAAGTTGGTGTCTGTGAAATCCCGTGATTTTATGTTACGAATTATGCAGCAAACTCGTAATCGTTCTTTATTACCCAGTGGTTTAGGAGAGGGTGCGTTTATTGCTCATAAAACAGGCAATATTGACACGGTTTCTGGGGATATTGGGTTAGTTGATATGCCAAATGGGAAACGATATTTAGTTGGGGTTTTAGTTCAACGAGAAGCGGATGATCCCCAAGCCGAAGAATTGATTCGTCAAATTTCTTCTACGATTTATCAATATTTTGATAGCTCTACTAACCCTGTTCCTAATTCTGATTCCTCACCTGCTCCCGATGAAGTTCAAAGCCAAGATGATCAACAATAAACCGTAGGGTGTTTAAGCGCAGCGCACGCACCCCTAAATTGTTGACTCACAAACAATAATATTGTCTCAAAACAGCAATAAATTTAAACGAAACCCCGGTCAGATCTTCTCACTGGATAATTCTGTAGGAATATTCCTCAATTCTACAGGTTTTTCAAGGCGATAAATTTCAACCTAAGAATTGCCAAAATTATTGTGATAAATGATCGCATATCAGAGATAAAATTCATTAGTTATTATTAAAGTGACTGAAAAAGCTTATGAATCCGTTACTTTTGGAGAAGCCGGCACAGGAGTGCTAGAGATTCCAAAAGTAGCGAGAGAGGGTATTTGAAGATTTTCGGAGATGTCTATTCTATTAGGAAAGTCGCACCATTGACTCCGAGATTAACCCTCCTTTAGGGTTACATTTTCAAAGTTAAGACAGATTCGGTTGGGTTTAACCAATTGTTTTATATCTGTCTCCCCGTTGACGTTTTAGGTGTTATCCTTCAACTTTAACAAGAACGTCTCGCACAAATTTTTATATTTTAACAATTCTAACATTTTAAATAAAATAAAACAATCCTTTTTTTTATTGCCAATTCGAGGCAAGCTAGAAGTATAGAGTTTTTTGTGGATCAGCTACTATGATGCTCAAAGCTAAAGATATTATGACTACAGAAGTCGTAACGATCAAAGGTTCCGCTACGGTTGCCGAAGCCGTGAAGCAGATGAATGATATGTGCTTACGGGCATTGCTCGTTGAGCGACGTTACGAACAAGATGCCTTTGGGATTATTACTGAGACCGACATTGTTTACAAAGTCACCGCCTACGGGAAAGACCCAACACAAGTCCGGGTTTGTGAAATTATGACCAAACCCTGCATTGCGATTAATCCTGACCTCGGTGTGGAATATGTGGCGAGACTCTTTGCTCAAACGGGAATTCGTCGTGCTCCAGTGATTCACGATAAATTGCTGGGAATTATTTCGGTCACCGATATTATTAGCAAAGGTGATTTTGTCGAAAATCCGAAGGGCATTCTGTTAAAAGAACGCATTGAACAAGCGATTGAAGAAGCTAGAGCGACTTGTTCAGAAAAAGGAGCTACCTCGAAAGAATGTGCCGCCGCCTGGGATATCGTGGAAGAACTGCAAGCCGAAGCGTCTCACCAAAAAGCAGAACGTTTGGAAAAAACAGCCTTTGATTTGTATTGTGAAGAAAATCCTGATGCTGTAGAAGCTCGGGTGTATGACACCTAATCCTTGAGGACTTCAGTTCAGGTTGTGGTTTAACTCATTTCTCTTGACCGTCACAGTTTCCCCCTCTAACAGATCAATATAGAGGGGGAATTCTGCTTTTAATAGATTCTATATGGGGAATTGAGAATTATTTATAGCCGATAGTATAGCAGTTGTGGCTAACGGTTAGAACAAAACTGGATCTAATTTTCAATGTCCTAGAGAATCAAATCAACAATTCTTAATCAACCATGAATCCAACCATTAATTGTAAATCGACCATCCGTAAATTGTTGAGAGGGACAATAAACAGGTAAAACTTCATGCTTACAACGACTATCAAAAAAGATAATACTATTATTACGCGGTTCAATTTGATTAAATCTTTCTTGAATTAGAGATTGATTGTCTTGAATTTTAGTTTCATATAATCTTAAGTCTCCTCCATAAAAAGGTTTAGGTTCTTGATAAAAATAATAAACATAGGTTAATCTTCGATTGGCAGCTTTTCCGGCATCCACATCTTGATGAATTTTATAATATCCCCCATGTAAATGCGCCGTGATTTGCATTTCTAAATGGGACACTAAAAACATCGACATTTGTAATTGCTGCATAACATTGGGTCTAGCAGAGAGAATCTGATGAGTCAGAAGTTCATGGAACTCGACAAAGTGTTGAGGAAGTAAAATATAAGATTCCCGATATTTTGACTGATCATTTATCACTTCTGAAGGAAAAAATTTATCTTGATTAGCTAAAGTCATCTTTAAAAGTTTCTGATAATCTTCCTCTGAGAGAAAGTTATCCAGTTGTACATAATCGGGATTTAAAATAATGGCTTCTGTTTCTTGATGCTGCAAGAAAGGATCAGGAGAAATATCTGAAGATGGGATAACTTCGGGTAACAATGAATTCAACTGCTTTTGTTGTGATGATAATATTCCGATCTCTAATACTTTTAAGGCTGCGTTCAGCCTTTCATTGTAGGGAATTTCAGGTTGATTAAGGCTAGAATTTACCAAATCTAAAGCTTGACTAAAAATCTCATCAAATTGTATATTATATTCTGAATTGAATAACATTAGAGATTGTTTCCTCCTTTTCATTAAATTTTTGCTCAAACTACTTTATTAAATATACTCGGTTTTAATAGGACTTAAAACAAAGATTAAGCCCGAATCAAGCCTAAACTGTCTGTAGGCTACAAATACATCCCTCCGCATACTGGAGCCACTCCACAAATCCAAAAGAAATCGCGGTGCGAAAGGCTTCAAGGGCATCAGCAAATATGCTTAAGAGTTTCTAGGATGTGGAAACAAGACCAATAAATTCTGTAAAAAGTAAAGATTTAGTAAAGATGGAGACAAACCGATTGTATTTTTTTTCATCCACTTTATAATTGCAGCATTAAAGATTTGAGTTACAACTTACACACCGGAGGGTTAAAAAACCTGGTTTCTCGTCTTGGCTTTAAGCTAAGAGCTTGATGTAATGTTCAGAAATCGGGTTTTTGCGTAAGTCTATTGGCATAACATCGCTATTCTAGTCAGACATCAAAAATCCAATTTGGTCTGACTTTATCAGTTGGGGTGCAAAGGAATAGTGCCAAACCCGAAATTTTATCCGTTTAGTTCAAGGAAAAACTTTAGCTTTGAAAACTTGGACAAGCTGCAATGCAGACTTCTACTTTGCCTCTATTAAAACAACAAACTGAATGCGTACCCTTTTACCCTGAACTTGACGAAATCAGTTGGAAAGCTGGAATTTCTCTCGTCAGCTATGGTGTTCACATTGGTATCCGTGTCAACGAACCCACTATTTTGGAACCGCTTTTGGATTACCTGCCGCCTGGGTGGGAGAAATCATCATCACCAGTTGATGAGTTGTACTCGCTAATTGTTGGTGAAGTTGGCAAAGGTTCTAGTGGTTACATTGATCACCAGATCTATCGAGGGCAAGACAAACTTACCGAAAGTATAGAGCTTGAAACTATTTTCGAGACGTTGGACTCTGACTTGCGCTTGCAGGTTGGCATTGCCGTACAAGATTGGCTATTTGTCCATGCGGGTGTTGTGGGTTGGCGGGGGAAAGCAATTCTCATTCCGGGGCGCAGTTTTAGTGGCAAAACAACTCTGGTAAAGGCGTTAGTTAACGCTGGAGCAACCTATTACTCGGATGAGTATGCGGTATTGGATACTGATGGACGGGTTCATCCCTATCCGAGACGTTTATCCATACGGCGAGGAGAAGGGCAGCGAGTCAAACGGTGTTCGGTGGAAGAATTGGGGGGTACAGCAGGAACAGAACCTTTACCAGTGGGTTTGATTGTTCATGCTCAATATGAGTCTGGAGTGCAATGGAATTTAAAACCAATGTCTTTAGGACATGGGGTATTGGCACTATTAGATAACACAATTGTTGCGAGTCTTCGTCCTGATTTTGCCCTTCCTATTTTGGCAAGTGCTGTTTCTAGTGCTTTATGTTTTGAAGGGAAACGAGATGAGGCAGAAGATGTTGCGATCGCATTATTGCAACACTTAAAAGATTAAGTTGACTATCAGTTTAAAAAATTCATTGATTAACGAGGATAAAACCATGATACCTGTCGCCAGAACTGAAAATCTGTTGCTGCAAGATATAGGTAATGAATTGATCATTTACGATCAAGATAATAATTCCTCCCATTGTTTAACGCCACTGGCAGTGAGAGTCTGGGAATTATCAAATGGTCAAAATACAGTTAATGATATAGCTCGTAAACTCGAAAAGGAGTTTAATCTGCCTGGGAATAGTGATGTGGATATGCGGGGTTTGGTTTGGCTGACATTGGAAGAATTAGAACGCTATTCCTTGATTAAAGAGTATTTACGACAACCTGCTACAAATGTAATTGCAGGGATGTCACGTCGGAAGGCAATTAAGACGGCTACATTGGTGGGAGGATTTGCGCTCGGTTCTATGTTTCCTATGGTAAGGTCAATTATTGCTCCTGAACCTGCGTTCGCAGTATCTAAATGTTTAGCGGATAGTGGAAAGATATGTACCCAAGATTCAGATTGTGCATCGAATGAGATTTGCAAGCAAACAGACAGTGGAAAGAGATGTAAACTAGCGGTTTGTTAATTTTAAAGTTAGCATCTTTAAAAAGATACTGAAGGGAAAAACTATGATTCCTGTTGCCAGAACTGAAAATCTGTTACTGCAAGATATAGGTAATGAATTGATCATTTACGATCAAGATAATAATTCTTCCCATTGTTTAACGCCACTGGCAGTAAGAATTTGGGAATTATCAAATGGTCAAAATACGGTCAATGATATAGCCCATAAACTTGAAAAAGAGTTTAATCTCCCGGCGGATAGTGATGTGGATATGCGAGGTTTGGTTTGGTTAACTTTAGAGGAGCTTGAGCGTTATAAGCTGATTAAGGAGTATCGGAAGGAACCCATTGCTATACCCAATATTTCACGTCGGAAAGCAATTAAGACGGCTACATTAGTTGGGGGATTTGCGATCGGTTCGATGTTTCCTGGGGTTAAATCAATTGCTAGTCCAGATCCGGGGGGAGCCAGGTCAACGGCTGGGCCTCCAAAGCCTCCTTGTATAGAAGAAGGAAAAGATTGCATACCAGGTTCAAATCCAACCAAACGTGATGGTTGTTGTCAAAATGCTAAAAAAAATATTTTTTGCTCCTCCAGAACTAATCGTAAGCCTGGAGAAAGTGAATTTGCTTGTGAACAAAGATAAGGATTAGAAATAATGATAATAATTGATTATTTGATGATATTAATTATAGGAGCAATTTTTTTAATAACTGGAATTGCCAAAGCTCTAAATTCTAAAGAATTCATCTATCATAATTACAAATATGGTTTGCTATCTACCCTAATTGTCCCCCAGGTAGCGACTACCTTCATTGGTTTAGAATCAGCATTAGGATTAGCTCTAATTCTCCATGAATTTCCCCAATGGCTTATTCCTATATCAATCCTTTTCTTAATCGGTTCATCAGGGTTAATTCTTTGGTCTACCTCCTCTGGTAAAACAGAAGATTGCGGTTGCTATGGAGGTCTTGTAATCATCACGCCCCAACAAAGTATCCTGTTGAATTTAGGATATATTCTGTTACTAGCAATAGCATGGTTTTATCCAGTACCCAACCACCATACAGAAACTTGGCAATGGATACTTGCATTAATTGTTGGAATATCCGCTAGCACCCTCGGTTGGCTATCTCGACAGAAGCCTCTTGTAGACTTCTCTCGCCTAAAACTTGGAAATCATTGGAAACGTCGTTGGTTAAAAGATAGCCCCAACGACTTACAACAGGGTTCCCATTTTGTTGTATTCCTCAGCAAAGATTGCCCTTACTGTAAACGATGGGTTCCTTTTCTCAATATGATGAATACCCAAAAAGATTTACCCCAAGTTCTGGGAATTATGTCTCTCCCCTCTGATGAATTAGAAGCCTTTAAAGATGAACAGATGGTGCGCTTTCCCCTAGTTTCAATGGATAAACTTTTATTTAGTTATATGGCAGATGCCTATCCCACTGCTATTTTAATTGAAGATGGAGTCATAACTCAAACATGGATTGGAGAACTTCCTGAAGCTTATTTAGACCGAATTAAACAGATGTATGAGAGAGTTTTGTTGAAGAAGACAGAACCCATCTCATCTTGAATCCCCAAAAGTTCTAACTGAGGGCTTTATGAAAAGCTTAACTTCCATCTCTGCTAATTTGCCAATAGTAGATATTCGTACTGAAGTCGAAATCTTGGTTTGCTGTGCTAGAACTTGCATGGACTCTAAAAATGCTGAACGGCTCAAGATTTTGCTGCACGAAAATATTGATTGGGAGTATCTGATTCAGACAGCAAATCTTCAGGGGTTAATGCCACTTCTATACTGGAATCTTAATACGACCTGCCCAGAAGCAGTTCCCAAGGCTACTTTGGCTCAACTACGAGCTAGTTTTGAGGCTAACGCCGGGTGGAGTCTTACTTTGACTGGGGAACTGCTCAGGCTTTTGGAACTATTTGCAACTCATGAAATTCCTTCCATCCCCTTTAAAGGTGCTATTCTAGCCGCTTCCGCTTACGGCAATTTGGCATTGCGACAGTTCTGCGACCTAGATATCTTAGTACGCCAACAAGACGTTCTGGCAGCTAAAGACTTACTGATTTCTCAGGGATATAGACTAGATGATGAATGGGGTTGGGAGTGTAATCTCATATCACACGATGGCAGGATTAGTGTAGATCTTCACCAGGCAATCACACCGAACGATTTTCCGGTTTCAATCTATTTTGATGACTTATGGAAAGGTGTTAAATCAGTATCTCTTGCTGGTATAAACGTACTGAGTTTGTCTCCAGAGGACTTGCTCTTAATTCTCTGCATTAACATCGCCAGGGATTCTTGGCAAGACCGAGAACGATTGGTACAGATTTGTGATGTTGCTGAAGTGATCCGGGTTTACCAGGAAATGAATTGGGAACAGGTTATAAAACGGGCTAGTCAGTTGAATAGTTTGCGAATGCTCTTCCTTGGTCTTCTCTTAGCACACGATCTTCTAGGAGCAAATCTTCCAGAAGAAGTGTTGAAGAGGGTTCAAGCAGAGCAAATAGTTAAATCCCTTGTATCCTTAGTCTGTAAATGGCTGTTCTGTCAAGCCGAAAACCCAACTAGAGGCAGAGAAAAAAAACGGTTTTATTTTCAAGTTAGAGAGCGTTTTCAAGATCGAGTTCCCTACTTAGCCCACCTCGTCCACCTTTGGATAGCTCCAAGCGAAACAGATCGGGCGTTCCTTCCGTTGCCAACTTCTCTATCTTTTCTCTACTATTTAATCCGCCCCACCCGAGTAGTCATAAAATTGATGTTAAGATGATTTCAGCACTTTCTATATATCTATGTTTCAAGCGGTGCATTTAGTCAGGATAAATGGAGAGAAACAAGTGAGTAACTTAACCCAAAAGCGTCAAGCAAGATATATTGCAACATTTAGGATTGCTATAGCTATCAATACTCTTTAATAATTGCTGGGGGATAAAGATTGAGAGAAAGGGGAAGATAGTTGTAAAAAAATCTAACAATAATTAATTAAATTTTAAGATAATCATAAAACAAATAAATATGCAATACTTAAACCTACAAATCCAGAAAAATTACGAGGATTGAACCTTGAGAAACAACAGCGAATATACCTTAAAAGAAGCCTTTACTTGTTCCGGTGTGGGATTACATACGGGAGTAATGACAACGGTTAGAGTTTTACCTGCAAATATTGGGGAAGGACGCTATTTTGTGCGCGTTGATTTACCCGAAACTCCGATTATTCCTGCACAATTAAAATCGGTATTATCCACCACTTTATCCACAGAATTAGGTCATACAAACGCAACCGTTAGAACCGTTGAACATTTGTTAGCCGCCTTAACGGGAATGGGAATTGATCACGCTCGCATCGAAATTGATGGCCCGGAAGTTCCGTTATTAGAGGGGTCGGCTCAAAATTGGGTAGAAGCGATCGCAACCGTTGGCCGCCAAATACTCGAAGGTCAATCTCAAGAATTCAACCCTTTTAAAATCACCCATCCCATATCCGTTCAACAAGGAGATGGGTTTGTCACAGCCTATCCCGCATCAGAAACGCGATTTACCTATGGAATTGATTTTTCCGTTCCCGCCATTGGCAATCAATGGTATAGTTACACCGCTAACCCTGAAATTTTTGCTCAGGAAATTGCTCCGGCTCGAACCTTTACCCTGGAAGAACAGGTGGAACAGTTGCGCCAAGCGGGACTGATTAAAGGCGGGAGCCTCGATAATGCCATTGTCTGTGGAAACTCAGGATGGTTAAATCCACCCTTAAGATATGCAAATGAACCCGTGCGTCATAAAATTTTAGACTTAGTAGGGGATTTGAGTTTATTGGGTGTTATCCCTCAAGCTCATTACTTGGCATACAAAGCAGGACATCATCTTCATGTTCAACTGGTTCAGGAAATTCATCAAGATCAGAAATTAACGGTTGAGTGTTAACCAGAACTCTAAAGTTGAACAAAGGTTTTGTCTTCTCAGTCCTTGACCCCCTTTCCCCTGTGAACCCTATTATCACGGTTGATGATGACGAGATCTGACGTTACATTAAATTCATCGGATACGGATACGGCGTTGAACGGTGAAACGACTCAAACCGTATTCATGATTGAAGACATTCAAAATTTATTACCCCATCGCTATCCCTTTGCGTTGGTAGATCGCATTATTGAATATATCCCTGGTCAAAAAGCCGTTGGCTTAAAAAATGTCACCATTAATGAGCCCCATTTTCAAGGTCACTTCCCCGGACGTCCAATTATGCCAGGGGTGTTAATTGTGGAGGCGATGGCGCAGGTCGGAGGGGTGGTTTTAAAGCAACTTCCTGATCTCAAAGGCAGTCTATTTTTATTTGCAGGAATTGATAAATGCCGTTTCCGCCGTCCCGTTGTTCCAGGGGATCAATTAATTATGACCGCAGAATTATTGACCGTGAAACAACGCCGTTTTGGTAAAATGCAAGCTCGCGCTGAAGTCGATGGTAAACTGGCCTGTGAAGGAGAACTAATGTTCTCTCTTGTGGACTAAACCCTTATTCCTTATTAGGTTTTAACCGATTTTAATTTCCTATGACGACCTTAATTCACCCCACTGCTGTCATTCATCCTGGTGCACAACTCCATCCAACGGTTCAAGTTGGGGCTTATGCTGTCATTGGGGAGCACGTTAAGGTCGGTTCTGATACGGTGATTAGTTCCCATGTTGTGATTAATGGACGCACGGAAATCGGCGCACGTAATCAAATTTTTCCGGGTGCGGTCATTGGTTCTGAACCTCAAGATCTTAAATATGATGGGTCTTTAAGTTTAGTTAAAATTGGGGATGATAATTTAATTCGGGAATATGTCACGATTAATCGGGCAACCAATGGCGGAGAAGCAACCATTATTGGCAATCAAAATTTATTAATGGCTTATGTTCATGTCGCTCATAATTGTGTCATTGAAGATCAGGTGGTGATTGCCAATTCTGTTGCTTTAGCAGGTCATGTGTATATTGAATCGAAAGCACGATTAAGCGGCGTTTTAGGGGTTCATCAATTTGTGCATATCGGACAATTAGCCATGATTGGAGGGATGACCCGAATTGATCGAGATGTGCCTCCGTTTATGTTAGTTGAAGGCAATCCTTCACGGGTGCGATCGCTCAATTTAGTCGGGTTAAAACGTGCCGGATTTACTTCAGAAGAATTTAGTTTATTGAAAAAGGCATTTCGTCTATTATATCGCTCTGATTATTCCTTTACTCAGGGATTAGAACAGTTATATTTATTACCCGATAATCCGTCGATTGAACATTTGCGTCAGTTTATTCGATGTTCTCAAACGGAACCCCAACGGCGAGGAATTATTCCAGGGGGAAAACGGAAAATAACGGAAGATTAATGAATCAGGAGGTGAGTCATTAATGATTACGGATTTAAAACAGCTTTATGAAATTGATGATGCTCAATGGTTAGAAGAAACTGTTAAATTGATTAAGAATAACCAATTTGGAGATTTAGATATAGACAATTTAATTGAGGAATTAGAAGAGTTGGGAAGAGAAAAGAAAAACGCGGTAGCCAGCCTTTTAGAACAGATAATTCGTCATTTATTATTACTGGAATATGGGACAAGTGAAGCTGAATATACTTCTGTTCAATGGAAAGAAGAAATTTATACCTTTAGAGTTCAGTTGAGACGAAAAATCACAACAAACCTCCGTAATTATTTAGAATCAGAATTAGATTCTATTTATCAAGATGCGTTAGGATTTGTGAAAATTAAAACTCAAAATTCTGTTAATTTTCCTTTAGAATGTCCTTACACCCTTGAGCAATTACTGAATATTGAATGGTTTCCGGTTTAAATTTGATTGGCAAAATGTTCCTGTAACCAATAACAATTTTGATATAAAATAGTAGATTTTTTGCAGTCCCGCAAGCGGGATTCTATTAGTTGAAAGTATTCTCCAAATGGTGTGAAATAACTCCCTGTTATGTTTCAGTCCCGCGAACGGGATTCTATTAGTTGAAAGTCTCATCCAAAGCATTTGAAACGATTTCCTGTGGATTAATTTGCATCGTTAACTCCTTGTTGTTTGCTTGATTTTATCCTAAATTACTCAATAAATCAATTGCTAATTTCTATTAAATCGTGACAAGAGAGGGAGTTGCGATCGCTAAAACTATTTCTGCTTTTCTTTCTGCCTTCTAATTTCGTGTACAGAATAAGGCCTCTTCATGTTATAAATACGCGGATGGATTTTTTCAAAATCATAAACAATATTTTCTTTACAGACCCCTTGCTTACCTTCTTCCAGGCGAGGTATTGCTCGTTCGTAGTAATTACCTTGTTCGGAAATTACCCGATACTGATAATATTCAGAAAGCAACCCTCCTAATGAACTTATCTTTTCAACAGAATCAAGAGGGATGTGATTGTATTCCATAGAATTTGTTTATTAGATAATGTGCGATCACTACTCTACCCCAAATAACCCCATAAATCAAATATCTGGGGTTTCTGGGGTTGCATTATTTGGAATTTTATCTTGATTTTTCCGCTCACTCAGCATGACAAAGAGTGCAATTATTCTAGTTTAACACTTAAATTTTATGAGCAAAATGTTCCTGTAATAAACGATGAATAAAACGATAGCGATCGCCTATTTTTTGTAACAATAATTTACGACTACAATCCTTCAAAAACCGTTGATAATTCCAAGGAATATTCCCATCTTTCCATAAAACCCATCGGATAGCAAACTGTTCTATTTTTTCCTTTAAACCTGATTTTTCTAATAAAATTGCAAACAATAATCCTAGACCCATTCCCATAATTAATAGTGGAGTTTGACGTAAGATAACTCCGGCTAATATAATCAGCAAAATCATCACCCAGATTAACCCTAAAATTATCTTTAAAGTTAATTTATAACGTTGCTTTTGTCCTTCATCATTTAACCAATGGATCGGGATTTTTTTAACACAAAATTCTGTGGCTTCATCGGTTTTAAGATGAGTTGCTAACCACCCCAACCACCGTCTAAAACTCTCAGATTTCGGTGCTTTTCCCTGGGGATATTCTGATTTATAAATATCTTGATTCAGTTGACGACGAATATAAGCATTAAATAAATAATGACGTTGTTCTTCAAAAGAATTTAGATGTTTCCAAGACATCATTAAAATTTCTTCATAAGCTAACGTCATTATTGTTAAATATAACGGAACTTTTGCTAACTTTAATAACGGTTCATCGGTTTCAATATTTTGCCACAATTCTCGACTACGAGAATTAATCAGATAATCTTGAATTTGGAGAGAGGTTAAAGGACGTAAAAAAATTGCACCATTGAGAACTAAGCGTTCTGGAAGTTTTTGATAACTCAAAACATTGGCACAAACGACTAAATGTAACGGTGCGATCTCTCCATTTAATAGTTGATTAATCTGTTGAATACATTGAACTTGTTTTGTTAAAGGAAGTTCATCCAATCCATCTAATAAGGGTAAAATTTTAAGTTGCTGCATCCAATTTTCACCCTGATTAATAGCAATCCAATACTTCAGATGAAGTTGTTCTAAAATCCAATCCGCGAGAGTTTGTTGTGGATTTTTCCAGGTTAATAAATTTAGTAAAACTGGAATAGGTTCTTCCGTATCCCTTTCCGCGCGACTAAGCAATACTTTAGTTAATCCGATTAACGTCGTTGTTTTTCCTGAACCTGGAGCACCTAAAATTAATAATCTCCCATTTAAGCGATCAAAAACTTGAATAATTCCCGTATCCGGTGTTAAACGAACACTAGGTTGATGGCTAACTTTTAACTCCACATCCCAAATTCGTCGCATTTTTAACGGCGGGGTTTCTTGCGCTAAATGGGTTAATACTGCGCGATGTAACGACTGTAACCGATACTGCTTTACTTCTTTTTGAACCTGAAGCAGTACCTTTTGACGATTTTGTAACTCAATCTTGGAAGAAGCCAATTTTGCCATTGAAGGTTTAGAATTTGTAAAAAACAACAACCTATCCGTTTTCAGAAATTATAATTAGTATATCCCTAGAAAATCCAGTTGTTAAATTTTATCGGGATATCCTGAAACATAACATTAAAATTCACAAACTCAGCCATTTTATCCAGAGATATTCCTCACCAATTATGCTATCACCATTTGCCACAAACAAGGTTAAGCCATATATCGATTCAACCTAGCCAACTGATCATAGCAGGTGTAGCCCAATTTATGGCTGGGGTGACAGTTCCCTGAATGACTGTTTAGTCTCTCATGTCGAAACCATCCCCCAACCCTCAGAACTGAACAACTTCTGGGGAAAGTAAAATTTATTTATGTTTTTCTAAGTATTTTTGTACTCCTTTCCCCATCTCGATTAAATTGGGTTCAAGTTTCTTTCCTAGAACTTCCTCAAATACATTGGCTAATTGACTTCTGAGAAATACAGGAATTCCCTCTAGTTTATCTGGGTCTAGTTCAATTTCTCCTCGCGTTTGAATCAAGGTAGAATTTTTATCTTCTAAAAAGGTATTTTTACCTGAACAATGGAATGCTTCTGTAAAAGCTTGGGTTTTAATGTGCCAATCTAAGGTAAAATTCTGCCCATTCCAAGTATCTGATTCTGTCCATCGCAGTTTGTCATATTTTAATATATCTTCAAACAGTGCTGGAACATCTTCTGATGATTCCCAATCATAAACGGTATAAACCGTATCTCCTTCAACGCGACGAGAAACTAACTTCACAGTATTTTTAGGGGGTAATAAATTAACAACCTCAATTAATCGATCTCGATAGGTATTAAAGACAAGGGGACGGGGGAAAGGAATCTTGATATCAGAGGAAAGTTTCATAATCAATCCAGTAAAATAGTTCTCCTATTATAGGCTTTACTTTTGAAACAAATCTAAATCAGCCAGAAAACTTTAGGAATTAAGACGATTTTACACCCTATACTCCAGAAGACATCCACCTGAGTTAGGGTTTGATTCCTCCAAATAAGGCGATTTCAAATAATTTCATAAAACAATCCACATTTTGATATCCAATCTCGCGTAACCAATCACATTGCAATTCAACAGAAGCTAAAAGATTGGCAGTTTTATCCGACCGATTATAATATTTTTTATCGACTTCCTCCCGTGATAAATTATTGCCTAATTGTTGATGATAGGCATATAAAGAATCTACAAATAATTCATCAAATAACTGCTCACCCCAAGGGGTCGCTGAGGCAATATGTTCTAAATTGAGAAAAATACCTCCGGGTTTGAGTAAATCAAAAATTTCCTGATATAATTCTTTTTTACGTTCATCGGGTTGGTGGTGAATGGAAAACCCGGATACAATTGCAGCAAAGGGAGCCTGATTTTGAAGTTGATTAACCCAATCTTTTTGGCTAAAATCTTGTAAAATAAAAGAAAGATTTCCCGAAGACTGATCCACTTTCTCTTGTGCGACTTTAACCATTGTTTCAGAAATATCTAAAAACACCCCTTTTGCATGAGGATATTCCCTTAAAATAGATCGTCCTAAAACTCCATCTCCACAGCCTAAATCTAAAAAATTATCGAGATGAGGTTGAGCTTTTCTGAGTATTCTTAATAAAATATCAATTTGTTCCGCCGCTAAGGGAATTGCTCCCCGGACTCCCTCTAAAAAGGCTTGAGAGAGTTCAGCAGTTTTCCAGACTTCATAGGTTTGAGACATGGTGAAAATATCCTAGCTTCAAGGCGTTATTTCCCTTAAATTTATTACAATTTAGCAAAGATCACTAGAGCATACGCACGATAAGAGTTGCGATCACTTCTGTGCAGTTTCTCAGAAAATCTTTTAACCTGTCGATTATCAAATTAAATGTCGCATTTAAGTAGGTAGGCGAGAAAATCGACAAGTATGTAACGAAAAGTTAACGGGGTTGTTGCTCCGAGTGAAATTTCAATTGAAATAAGTTGCTATTTTTTCGACGTACCAACCTTGTGAGCTTAAGCGAATCACTTCCGCTCGGTCTTTAACTTTCTGTGGCACATCTGCCGTTCTCAGCTTGAACAGGGTTTTATCTTGCTCACGAGTCAGAAATACCCTTAAACGAGCACCCATATTTTCATGACCTCGGTAGATTTCTTCTTCCTCTTTATTTATCTTTACATACTTTCGTTTCTTCTTGCCTACCTACTTAGAGGGCTTGAGATAGAACAATTCTAAAGTTGCTGACACATCCTACGGGTTTATTTTCGTCGTTCTTCTAATTTTTGATAAACTTCTCTCAAATCTACATCATGATACGCTAAAGCCACTAAAGTATGATAAAATAAATCAGCAACTTCCCCGGCGATCGCATCTTTGTCTTTGTCCTTACAAGCCATCACCACTTCGGCGGATTCTTCCCCAATTTTTTTGAGAATTTTGTTATCTCCCCCCGCTAATAATTTACAAGTATAGGATTCGAGTTGGGGATAGTCACGGCGATCGCAAATCACATCAAATAATCCTGATAAGGTATTTCCTGATAATTCCTGATGTTGTTCTTCAACTCCAATAATCACCATTGGATTTTCATCACTGTAGCGAATTTCTTTGACTAAAATTTCTGCATTCCATAACACAATTTCTGCCTCTTGACAAGACCAAACTTGCTGAGAGGATAGGGTTTTTTCTAAAGCTGCTGCATTCATCCAAACCCAGGTAAACACCGTTCCTTCTAAACAATCTTGGATAACGGCCAGAATCAATCCTTTTTCATTGTAACGAATTGTATCAATAGGACTCAACAGGCTTAACTCTAGGGGTTTTGAGCTTGACATAAATTTAACCAATACAACCAGAACCCTAACTTGACTACAATATCATCTTGTTGGTTTTCCTGTGGAACAGGCATCCTGCCTGTTAAAAAGCTGTAAAAAAGCGATATTCATACAGCTTTTAACGCATTAACCTAAACAATTTTACCATTCAAGGAGATTATCTCAGAGTGACCCTACCCTTAATAACTACAAAATCAGAAGAAATTTTTGCCGCAGCCCAAAAACTAATGCCGGGTGGCGTTAATTCTCCAGTACGGGCGTTTAAGTCCGTCGGGGGACAACCCATTGTCTTTGATAGAGTCAAAGGGGCTTATGTTTGGGATGTTGACGGTAATCAATATATTGATTATGTTGGCTCCTGGGGGCCAGCCATTTGCGGTCATACCCATCCCGATGTCATCAACGCCCTCAAAGACGCTTTAGACAAAGGAACCAGTTTCGGTGCTCCTTGCGTATTAGAAAATGTTCTAGCTGAAATGGTAATTGATGCAGTTCCGAGCATTGAAATGGTACGATTTGTCAATTCAGGAACGGAAGCGTGTTTATCCGTATTGCGTTTGATGCGGGCTTTCACCGGACGGGATAAATTAATTAAATTTGAAGGCTGCTATCACGGACATGGAGATATGTTCCTCGTGAAAGCAGGTTCAGGGGTCGCTACATTGGGTTTACCTGATTCTCCTGGAGTTCCCAAATCCGTTACCAGTAGTACCCTCACAGCCCCCTACAATGACCTAGAAGCCGTCAAACAGCTATTTGCTGAAAATCCAGGTGAAATTGCCGGAGTCATCCTAGAACCGATTGTAGGCAACGCTGGCTTTATTCCTCCCGATGCTGGGTTTTTGGAAGGTCTACGGGTACTGACAAAGGAAAATGGGGCTTTATTAGTGTTCGATGAGGTGATGACTGGCTTCCGCATTGCTTATGGCGGAGTTCAAGAGAAATTCGGGGTGACACCGGACTTAACGACATTAGGAAAAGTCATTGGTGGCGGTTTACCTGTTGGTGCTTATGGTGGACGTCGGGATATTATGTCAATGGTCGCTCCGGCTGGCCCGATGTATCAAGCGGGAACCTTATCAGGAAATCCTTTAGCGATGACTGCGGGAATCAAAACCCTAGAGTTATTGCAAAAACCTGGAACTTATGAATATTTGGATAAAATCACCAAAAAATTAAGTGAGGGGTTGTTAAAAATAGCTAAAGAAACCGGTCATGCGGCTTGTGGGGGACAAATTAGTGGAATGTTTGGTTTATTTTTTACCCAAGGGCCAGTCCACAATTATGAGGATGCTAAAAAATCCGATTTAGCTAAATTTAGCCGTTTCCATCGTGGAATGTTAGAGCGGGGAATTTATTTAGCTCCTTCTCAATTTGAAGCTGGGTTTACGTCTTTAGCTCATACGGATGAAGACATTGAAAAAACCTTAGCAGCGGCTAGAGAAGTGATGTCTAGTTTGTAAGTTTTGGGGTTGGGGTGAGTTAGAAAAAATCCACTGACTCACCCCACCGTTACTAGAGATTTAATAACTAATATTTTGCCATTCTTGAGCATTGGAAAACAACCCTAAATGCTTGACATTGATGGTACTAATAGCGTTTAATTTTTCGAGTCCTTCATCGGTAGCCCCAGTTTTAATAGATAATACTAAACTGCGTTTTATTTCATAAAAACAGAGTTCAGAAGAAACAAAATAAACCTCCCTAGCTAATAATTTCGGTTCTTCAGGGGTTCTCGCATAATATTTCAGAGAACGGGTTAAAGTTCCCTTGGGTTCAGGATATTCGTCATGAATAGGATGGGTTTATTGTACCATAACGATTAACCTCAAATCGTATTAATCAAAATTATAACCTATAATTGCCATCAAATAATATGTTAATATTATTCCCCCATAATATGTACGACTAATTCACGGCTATGACGATGGCGACGGTGTTCCCAGAGATAGATTCCTTGCCAGGTTCCTAATAATAATCGTCCTTGGGAAATGGGGATTTGTTCAGAGGTATGGGTGAGAACGGTTCTAATATGGGCTGGCATATCATCTAAGCCTTCCGCATCATGAATATAATAATTACCTTCAGGAACTAATTTCGATAAAAAGTTCTCTAAATCTCTTAAAACATCAGGATCAGCATTTTCTTGAATAATTAAACTGGCGGAAGTATGTCGTAAAAACAAATGACAAATTCCGATTTTTATCCCCGAATTTTTAACAATTTCCTGCACATAATGGGTAATATTAGAAAATGATTTACCACTGGTCTGAATCTCTAAAATTTCCTGATAATGCGCCATAATTAAAACCCGTAGTAAGCCCTTTATGGCTTTATTATGCTTAAATTTTAAGGTAAATTCAAAAGATAGTCAACAACCGCTTGAGCGATCGCTTCATTGCCATTTTTATCTAATCTTTCAGAAAGCTGAGGGGGTTGTAGAGGTTGATGGATAAAATCCCAATTATTTTCAAAAAATTCAGCCGACGGGATCAGTTGATGCGTCCCATAATTTTGTAACCAGTCTAATAAAACGGGGGCTTCGGCAAATCCATCTCTTGTTAAAGAAATTAAAGGAATATCTAACCGTAATGCTTCCGCAAAGGTACTATATCCCGGTTTAGAAATAACTCGTCCACACAAAGGCATTAAATCCACCGGACGCAAACGAAATAAATGGGAATCAATATCCGGTAATTGCAAAAAATTACTTACTTGAACTAAATTCGGGAAAGACGGTAAATTTACATCAAAGGTAATAAAGGTATAATCAGAATATTGTTCAAAATTATGAACCGGAATTGCATTTAATCCCAAACCGCCAAAAGTTAATAAGATAGTTTTTTCAGGAGGAGTCGTAATTCCTAATTTTTCTCTCAAAGCTTCTAAATTAAACCGAGGATTTCCCCCCGTTAAACCCACATCAATTGTATGGGGAAAAGCCGTCATCGGTTCATGAAGGGGAAAGCGAAATAAGCGATCGCATTGACTAAAACAACCCGAAATCCAATCCGCTAATTCCATAAACTCTTCCCCCCAATCTCGATAGATAAAATCCCAACCAAAATTCCCCATCATCCAACAGGGAATTCCCGCAGATGAGGCGATCGCTGAAGCTAAGGGGGGAATATCTGCTAAAATTAAATTAACTTTATTTTGTTTAATAAAACTGACTTCCCCGGCAATAATTGAACGGTCTTGTTGGCGAATTTGTTGCCATTGCTGTAAAGTTGCAGCTTTATCCATCGTTAAACTATCAGACTGCACTACCCCCACATCAAACCCACGGGGACGGACAATAAAATCCCCCTCCAGATAAGATTCTAATAACCATCGAGGTGCTGTTGTCACCAGAATTAATAACACATCAGGACAACGCTTTTGAATTTCATTAGCAACCGCAGCAGATCGCACAGCATGACCAAATCCATGATTTGTAATCGCTAAATAGACAGTAGGTCTTGACATAAAGGTAAATTTCAAGTTAACAGTTCTTCAATTTTGGCATGAACTCAAGGGTCAGGTGTGAGGGATTCGCTGTCAACAATAAAGCCTCAATACTCAAGGGTCAACCGAAACCCGATAAAATAAGGATCACCAATTGAGGCTGCTGCAATGAGTTCTTTCGGAACTAGCTAATATAGGTAAAAGAAAGTCCTTAGCCAGACAAAAGACCTTGAAAACGTGAGTTGTGACAGGTGATGAAGGGCCAATTGAATGAAATTCTGGACAAAAAGCCTGATGTCCAGGCTTGTGGTCTACTTTTTACTGTTATCTGTAGTAACCGTCTTCTGTGTGGGGGCCATCGCCTTTCAAAGCGCCAAAGCCTCCATTCAACAGTTGGTGTTTGACCGATTGGAAGTGACGGCTACCCTGAAAGAAGAAGCGTTAAATCTATGGGTGGAGAATCAAAAAAATGCAACCGTTTCTTTAGCACAATTACCCGATCTCAAAACAGCCGCAGCGATTCTATTGACGGTGGATGCGCGTTCCCCCCAATGGAGGGATGCCTATATTCAAATTAAGCAATATATGGCTTCTGCTCTAGCTGCTAAACCAGACTTAAAGAAAGTGCAGCTTTTGACAGCTAAGGACGGAAAAGTTATTTTTTCGACCAATCCCGAATTTGAAGGCCAATATCGATTTAACGAACAATATTTTAAAGAAGGTCGTTACCATACTTTTGTACAAAATATTTATTTTTCGCCGATCACCCATAAACCCACTTTAACTATTTCCACACCCATTACTGGACAAGATCAAAATGTCTTTGGGGTGCTAGTCACTCATTTAAACCTGAAAAAAATGGAAGAAATTGTTTTTGATAAAACCGGTTTAGGTAAGAGTGGGGAAACTTATTTAGTAGATCGATCTCAGAGGTTTGTCACCGCCGAAGGTTTTGGTCGAAATGACTTTCCGACTCAGATTCATAGCCGGGGAATTGAAGCGGCGTTAGCGGGACAAGACGGTCGCAAAATCTATTTAAACTATGCAGGAATTCCAGTCATTGGGGTTTATCGGTGGTTAGATCAACAAGACTTAGCATTATTAGTAGAAATGCACCAATCAGAAGCCGATGCACCTGCCCATCGATTGGCTTGGATTATTTTATCAGTTGGATTAACTTCGGCGGTTATTTTAGCTGTAGGAGTCTATATTCTAGCTCGACAAATTACTCGTCCCATTTTAGCAATTACCCAGACGGCAACTCAAGTATCGGATGGAGATTTAACCTTAGTTGCGCCAGTGACAACCGATGATGAAATCGGACAATTAGCGATCGCTTTTAACCGAATGACTCGACAATTACGCCGTCTTTATGCAGGTTTAGAAGAAAAAGTTGCCCTTCTTCAGCAGAAAGAAGCTCAATTACGAGACAGCTTCACCCAATTAAAAAAAGAAAAACAAACCGTTGAAGCTCAGAAAACTCAATTAACCCAAGCCTATCAAGAAATTACCCTACTCAACCAACGCCTTAAAACCGAAAATTTGGATTTAATGGCGGAATTACGAGTACAAAATCAACGACTCTATCAACTTTTAGAAGCGATTCCATTAGGAGTCGTGGTTGTGGATGCCACCGGAAAATTATACTATACGAATCAAGTGGTTAAAGAATTATTAGGAAACAAAGTTTTCTTTTCTGATCCCCCTTTAAAATTGAATATTTATTCTAATTCCTCCTCAGATATTAAGAAACCCTATCCCTTAGAAAATTTACCTATTTTTAAAGCTTTGCATGAGGGAATTGGCAGTGTTGATCAATTAGAAATTGAATATTTAGAGCGAATTATTCCCTTACAAACTTGGGGAACGCCAATTTATGATGAATGGGGACAAATTGCCTATGCCATTGGCGTGTTTCAAGACATTACAGAACGCCGACGCGCCGAAGAAGAACGGCAACGGTTTATTGAAGAAATGTTTGAGATTAATTGTAATTTAGAATTAGCCTTAGATGAAGAAGAACAATTAACGGATGCGGCGGGTCGATTTGTTCCGAATCAATTTTTATCGTTTTTAGGCTATGAAAGTTTAGTGGATGTTAAATCGGGGGATGCGGTACAAAAAGAAATGTCGATTTTATTTTCAGATATTCGCAGTTTTACCCAACTGTCTGAACGGATGACTCCTGAAGATAACTTTAAATTTATTAATGCTTATTTATCGCGGATGGAACCTGCGATTACTGAAAATCGAGGATTTATTGATAAATATATTGGCGATGCGATTATGGCACTGTTTGGAGGTAGTGCTGATGATGCCGTCAAAGCTGGAATTTCAATGTTACAACGCTTGTCAGAATATAATCTCACTCGTCAACGTCCTGATCGTCCTCCGATTACAATTGGCATTGGAATTAATACGGGGGATTTAATGTTAGGGATTGTTGGTGGACAACACAGAATGGATAGTACCGTTATTAGCGATGCTGTAAATTTAGGAGCTCGACTAGAGGAATTAAGTAAACGTTATTGCATCCCTTTATTAATTAGTGAACATACCTTTTTGCGACTGGAAGATCCTAATATCTATTCCTTCCGTGTGATTGATAAAGTTAGGGTGAAAGGAAAATCAGAAATGGTATCAGTTTTTGAAGTTTTTGATGCTGATCCGCCCGATTTATATCGCAGAAAAGTGGCAACAAAAACGTTATTTGAACAAGCCTTAACCCTCTATCATCTGGAAGCTTTTCCTGAATCTGCTCATTGTTTTGAAACCTGTTTGCGGGAAAATCCATCGGATCAAGTTGCTCAAATTTATTTACAGCGTGTGCTGCAATCTTTCTCAAGGTAATCTGCATTGTTTCAACAGGATCAGCAAATTCAGCTTGAAAGAAACAGAAAAGGAGTTAAATTTTAGACCGGGAGGATCTAGATCAATTGTTTCTTGACAGCTTGTACACAAGTTTAGTAATCTAGGTCATTGCAGAATCTGGATTAAATCTTTCTTTATCCTTTAAAAATTGGATTAATGTTTTTAACATTGTATGATAAAATAAGCTCCCACAGCTTTTGCTAAGATTTCAATCGGGAAGTTGACAACAGTTCACCAAGCTGCTTTATGGGGTTAGATTGTTTACACTCACCCTAGCCCAGTTACACTTAGAGATTCGACTCCCACTGTTTTAGTGCTTTTCCCTAAATTTATTTATTTTACCCTTGTTTACTTTTCGTAAAAAAGTAAAATGATTAGCTCAATAGCCTTTGGTTTGTTATCACTTAAAGAATTTATGACCGAGATTTTTGGCGACTTTGTTGAAGTTCCTCTCGTCAGCAATGAATTTCTGATGATTGGTTTCTCTCCCTATTCCATGCCGCTCAAACAGCGTTGGCGTAATAATGGTTTGTCAGCTAATTTTATGGCTGATTATGTAACAACATTTTTCCCAAAAAGTGAATATGATCAAGCGACTTCCTCTCGACAAAATGACATTAAAAGTTCCGTTAGTTTTATTGCAAATGAATTATTAGAAAATGCGATGAAATTTAGCGATGATACAGTCAATCAACCCATTAGCATTCAACTGTATTTAAAAACAGATAGACTAATCTTTGTTGTCGTGAATAGCATTACTCCTGAAGCTGTTCAACCCTTTCAAGAGTTTATTGAAAAACTGATAAATTCTGATATCGAAGAATTGTATATTAAGCAAATCGAACAAAATTTAGAAAATGATACCCAGTCTGGCTTGGGATATTTAACCATGATTAATGATTACTTCGCTCGATTGGGATGGAAATTTGAAACCATTCAAACAGAACCTAAAATTGTCAACGTCACAACAATGGTTCAACTTGCCATTTAAACTTTAAAATTCCACGTTTAATTTACCCCCAAAATATAAGGATTATAACAATGGTAATGAAAGAATTTAAAACGGAAGATTATCAAGTGAGCTATGAGAGTAATACCCATACCATCACGTTATCAGGTTCATTGCGTTTGAGTGGTCTTGAAGATACTAATCCTGTGATTAAGTTACTGAATGATATTTTGCTAGAAGAACCCACCTTGATTACCCTGGATCTCCAAGAGTTAGAGTTTTTGAATAGTTCGGGGATTAATATGCTGTCTAAATTTGTTATTAAAGTTCGTCAAAAGAAAGAAATGGGATTAATCATTTTAGCCTCTAATACAATTCCCTGGCAAGGAAAATCCCTAAAAAATTTACAACGATTAATGCCAACTTTGGAACTCAAGATTAAATAATTTCTTTCATTTCCATGACCCATGAAGGCTAAAGGCTAAACTAAAGTATTTATTTATAGACCAGAGGGATACTTTAAAGATGCAGCAAACCACCCCCCACTCACTCTCTGAACTGTTCTTGGAAACGGAAAAACTCTCTCAAGAGTTAGAAATCTTGAAACGGGAAAAGTTGGATTTAGAAATTTTATTAGAAGCAACAACCGTTCATGCTGATTTAGTAGAATCTCAATTATATGAATCCAACCGACAATTGCACTTTGAAATCCGAGAACGAAAACTAGCTGAAGCTAAATTAAAAGCATCAGAACGTCAACTCAGACTCTTACTGGAAACTGTCAGCCAAGCCAATCATGATTTGAGAATTATCTTAGAAACAGCAACGGCTCATGGAGATTTTATTGAAGAATATACTCACAATCTTAGTATTCGAGATCCCTTGACCGGTTTGTTTAATCGACGTTATCAGGAAAAATCCTTAGACCGTCATCTTAAATATGCCCAGGAACATCAGCAAGTCCTCAGTGTTATTATGATTGATATCGATTATTTTAAAAGGTTTAATGATAAATGGGGGCATCAAGTTGGAGATGTGGTTCTACAGGAAATCAGTCAATTTTTGATTGATAATATTCGTCAATCAGATATTGCTTGTCGATATGGAGGAGAAGAGTTAATGCTGATTTTACCCAGAACGTCTTTAGAAGAAGCTAAAAATTTAGCAGAAAAACTGCGTTCAGGAGTTGAAAGATTGAGGATAGAAAAGCATGACGCATTTTGGGAAAAACTGACAATTTCTTTGGGAATTGCCAGTTTTCCAGTCCACGGATTATCGAGTTTGCAACTCACAGAATCGGCTGATGCCGCTTTATATGAAGCGAAAGCCAAAGGACGAAACTGTGCGATTACGGCTAATGAACTCTTGCTATAATCAACTCATCCAATTTGAATAGGATGAATTTTAAATGTATATTGAATTTAGAGAACTTTGCTTATTATTTCATCCTTTAAGACCAGCATAAATTAATGGAAAATGATCCTTGTTCTGAAAAACAACTACTAAACTATATTCACGAACTCCGCCAGAAGATTAAAACCCTGAAGCAGGAAAAAGCTGACCTAGAAATTTTATTAGAAATTACGACGGCTCATGGGGATTTAGTAGAAGCTCAATTACAGAAATCCTATCAACAACTAAAAGCAGAAATTCACGAACGTCATTTAGCACAAATTAAACTCCAAGCTTCTCAAGAACACCTGCAATCGTTAGTCGGTTTATTACGTCAGGAAAAAAATGATTTAGAGTTAATTTTGGAAACCACGATTGAACATAGTAATCTGGTAGAAGAAAGCTTACATTATGATAGTATTCATGATTCCCTAACAGGATTATTTAATCGAAGATATTTAGACACCGTATTTCCCCAGGTACTAAATTCGGCCCAAAAGGTGCAAGAATGTTTAAGTGTTTTAATGGCAGATATTGATTATTTTAAGGGGTTTAATGATAAGTTTGGTCACAAAGCCGGAGATATTGTTCTGAAATTGGTGAGTAAAACGGTAAAAGATGTTCTCCGTATTTCTGATATGGCTTATCGCTATGGTGGTGAAGAATTTGTCTTTATTTTACCGAATACCAATCTTCAAATCGCTCAAATGATTGCTGAGAGAATCCGCCTGAAAGTTAAAAACTTAAAACAGGAATATTCCTATAATTTTTTAGAAGGAATTACGGTATCCATTGGAGTTTCTGGATTTCCTGATCATGGAAACTCCTGTGATGAGTTATTACAACTAGCAGATATCGCTTTATATCAAGCTAAAAAACAGGGACGAGATCGGGTTATTGTAGTTGATATTTCAAAGGCTAATTTATTTTAAATTTCTGTTTCCATTCTAATAAAATTCCTCGACATTGAAGACAAACTAAATCCTTGAGTAACGCTTCAATTCCCTGAGTTGTAATCGGGTAAATTGCTCCAATTTGTTCGGGATTGATAGAAATATTTGGTAAAATTTCAGCCATAAATCCATACAATTTTTGGTTAGAAAAAGAACTATTAATTGCCCATCCCTCATGATTTAAAGTGATAATTTTAGCAATTTCATGAGATTGAATCCCTAACTCTTTTTGAAGAATTAAGGGAACTGCTTCTAAAGGTGTTTGTTCTGAGGAAACTCGTCCTCCTGGAAAATCAAGTGTAGTTTTTCCGACCCCTGGACGATACATAGGTCGAGGTAAAATCAAGGTTTGATTCTGAATCGTTAAAATCACAACAGAATCAGCTTTTTCCACTCGCCAATAGTCTACAATTTTACCTTGATCATCTTGTAATTGTTCCGCAATTACCGTTACCCAAGGAGAATGAATCTCGGCTAAAAGTTGAATGACTTTCCAAGGAGACGATGGGGGGTGATGATTTTTGACCATTTCATCCTGATTTCATTTTTGAATGTCAAACTAAAACTGAGGAGTTTACCTCTGAGATTAACTCCGCTTTTATTCTAACAAATTCACCTTTCCATTCTAAATTTTGAACCCAAACTCTATGAGATTTAACCCTGACTTGTTAACTTCTATCCTCGGAATTTTCCTGACCTTAAGTTTAGGTGCTTGTACAACAGTTGAATCCTCTTCTAAACCGATTAATTCTTCAACAGCAACTCCCGTTAGTTCTGAAACAATCCTAAGTCAAAATCACAGCATGATGTCAGGAAATCATGGCATGATGATGGATTTAGGCCCAGCCGATGTTGAGTATGATTTACGCTTTATTGATGCCATGATTCCCCATCATCAAGGCGCTATTAACATGGCTCAACAAGTTCTCCAAAAATCGACTCGTCCTGAAGTTAAAAAATTAGCCGAAGACATTATTAAAGCTCAAGAAAAAGAAATTGCTCAGATGCAGCAATGGCGAAAAACTTGGTATCCCCAAGCAAAAGATGCCATTGCTTATCATGCGGCTATGGGTCATAGTATGCCCATGTCTTCCCAACAAATGGATTCAATGATGATGATGGCTGATTTAGGGGCGGCTGATTCAGGTTTTGATCAACGATTTTTCACCGCGATGATTCCCCATCACCAAGGGGCATTAATCATGGCAAAAGATGCTCAAACCAAATCAAAACGCTCGGAAATTCAACAACTTGCTCAAGCTATTTTAACATCTCAAGAAGCGGAAATTAAGTTAATGCAGCAATGGTTAAATCAAGGGTTGAAGAAATAAATAGCCAATCGGTAAAGAGTTGGTAAAGCCGGATTTTTTAGGCAGAAAATACTCTAAACTATTGATAGGCGTCTGGATTCGCCGGATGTCTAAGGAGTTTAGACGACATGAAAACCCATCGATTCACTGCAAAATTGATCCCCCTTTTGGTTTTAAATGGTCTTATTTGTCCGGCGATGGCTGAAATGCCTGGGGTTTCTGGGGGTGTCATGGCTGTCCCTGGGGAACATCAGGGGCGTGCTGTCCCCCCTAGCCAAATTTCCAATCTAAATTCCGCACTGTTTTTTCCAGCTATTCCTGTTAATAATTCCACTATTTTTAGCCCTAACTCTACCTCTGCAATGCCGGGGAATTTTCTACCGATTCAAAATCAACCGATGGGTGGAAATAATATTGTTTTACCGCCTAATTCTCCGTCGATGTTTTCAACCAGTCCCCTCTCACCTTCTCCCCATTCAATACCAGGAAATGCAGCACCCCAACCCACTCCAGGGGGGAATGGTAATTTTGTTCAGTTATCAGGAATGGGACAAATGTTAAATTTAGAAGTCCCGGTGACAGCAACTCTGGGAAATGGGTCGGTGAGTCCGTTAGCCTTACCTGAATTACTAACAGGTTCTCCCTTTAATAGTCCGGCGAATCATGTGAGTGTTAATCCTCAAGGTCAGATGATTTTAAGTAATACTAACCCCTCCCCAATAGGGATAACTTCTGGGCCGTTTTCAAATCATTCTCCGGGGATTTTGCAGTTGGATTCGCGATTAGTTCCTGGAAATGGCGCACCGGGAATGCCTCCGATGATGGGTTTTCCGGGTTTAAAAGAAGTTAATTCTCAACAAAAATTAGAGATTCCCATTCGTGAAGTTAATAATTTAATCTTTAGTGCTAATCAAACTCAATTGCAGGATAGAAATTGGGGGGGATTTACTGGATTAGAGGAATTACGTCGGGATGAATTTGCCGAATATTTCGGTCAAGACGTGGTGGGTTTTTCATTAACAACGGCTGATGCAGCATCGGTTTTAAAACGCATTTATCGAGAAACGGGAACCCATGCGGCGGTGGTTTATGTGATGTTGAGACAAAATGATTTAGATGTGGTGATTTTAACGGAAAATGGAAAACCGCAATTGAAACGAGTTGATGTTTCTCATGCCGAATTAATGGCAAAAGTTCAGGAGTTTAGAACTGGAATTACGAATCCACGAGATCGAAATTCTGAAAGTTATTTATCGGCTTCTCAACAACTGTATCGCTGGTTAATTACTCCGATTGAATCTGAATTGAAAGCGGGTAATATTGAAACATTATTATTGAGTTTAGATGCTGGATTACGCAGTTTACCGATGGCTGCACTCCATGACGGTCAGCATTTTTTAGTCGAAAATTATAGTTTGAGTTTAATTCCGAGTTTGAGTTTATTAGATACTCGTTATCGTTCTCTGGAAAATACGCAAGTTTTAGCTATGGGAGCGAGTCGGTTTGTGGATTTACAACCCTTACCTGCGGTAGAAACTGAGTTAAATTTAATTACTCAACGGATGTGGTCGGGTCATGTGTTTATGAATCAAGCCTTTACGATTAATAATTTAATTCGTCAACGGCGAGATTATCCCTATCAAATTATTCATTTAGCGACCCATAGTGAATTTAACCCCGGACGTCCTGATAATTCTTTTATACAATTGTGGGATAAGGAACGATTGGGTTTAAATCAGTTAAGACAGTTAGGATGGAATAAACCCGCAGTGGAGTTATTAGTTTTGTCGTCTTGTCGTACTGCTTTAGGAGATGAACACGCAGAACTCGGATTTGCAGGGTTAGCGGTTCAAGCGGGTGTAAAATCAGCTTTAGCGAGTTTATGGTATGTTAGTGATGAGGGAACGTTAGGGTTAATGACTGAGTTTTATCGTCAATTACAGGGGTCTAAAATTAAAGCTGAGGCATTAAGAAAAGCTCAAATTAAACTTTTGAAAGGGGAGGTAAAATTAGAAGCAGGTTATTTACAACTCGATGAGAAACAAAGGATTCTGCTGCCGCCAGAACTGGGAAATTTACCGCCTCAAACTTTGACTCATCCTTATTATTGGTCAGCGTTTACTTTAATTGGCAGTCCTTGGTAAATATTTTGACCAGATTCTTGAATTTGAACAATAATTGTTGAATTCGGATTCATGAATAGGTAAGATGAAGAGGGATTTTAACCCCAAAATTAGGTTATAAAATTGGTATTCTCTGATACTGACAAGAATTATGAGCACAGATAAAACTGCACAAACCCCTATTTCCGAAGAAAGTACAACTCGGACACCGCCTTGGGGTCAGGTGAGTTTACTTGAAGAAGGCGATCGCTACCGAATTAATCGCATTGTCGTCAATCCAGGTTATCATATCAGTACCCAAATGCACTATCATCGCAGTGAACACTGGATTGTAGTGGCAGGAACCGCTAAAGTCGTTTGTGGGGGTGAGGAAACTTTACTGCTTCCGAAACAGTCCACCTATGTTCCCATGAATACCCCCCACCGCGTGGAAAATCCTGGGGTGATTCCTTTGGTGATGATTGAAGTGCAGAATGGCGAATATTTGGGGGACGATGATATTATTCGTTTTCCTGATGAAGACAGCAAACACAAAGGGAAAAAATAACTCGACAGAGCGCACAGAATGAGAGACAATTTCCCTGAGTCTATTCGATCTTCTCGTTGATTACAATACTCATGGATTTAAAGTCTCTCATTCGGGAAATTCCCGATTTTCCTAAACCCGGAATTTTATTCCGAGATATTACGACTTTGTTACAAGACCCCCAAGGACTGCGGTATACCATTGATTGTTTAACGGAAAAATGTCGTCCTTTGTCTCCTGACTATATTCTCGGAATGGAGTCGAGGGGATTTTTATTTGGAATGCCTTTAGCTTATCAATTAGACGTGGGGTTTGTTCCTATCCGTAAACCGAAAAAATTACCGTCGGCCGTCTATCGGGCTGAATATGAATTAGAATATGGCACGGATTGTTTAGAAATGCACCAAGATGCAATTTCATCAGGACATCGGGTGTTAATTGTAGATGATTTAATTGCCACAGGTGGGACAGCAAAAGCGACGGCTGAATTAGTTCAACAAGCGGGGGCGACCGTTGCTGGATTTTGTTTTGTTGTGGAACTCACGGGTTTAAACGGTCGGGTACAATTGCCCGATGTTCCGGTGATTAGTTTGTTAGAATACGATTAATTTTTATCGGTTTTCCGTGACGTTATTTGCAGGTTATAAAAGGGGAAAAGCCAGATGATGAATGAAACATTTGTCTATATTGGTAAGCGATTATTACAAGCCATTTTAACGCTATTTTTAGCTTCCGCTTTATGTTTTACCATTACTCAGCTTGCCCCTGGAGATTATTTAGATAACCTTTCAAATAATCCTCAAATTTCCCAGGAAACCTTAGACCAACTGCGAGTAAAATTTCACCTTGATAAATCGGCTGTAGAACAATATTGGTTTTGGTTAGGGCAAATTGTTGGTTACGGCAATTTTGGCTATAGTTTTGCCAATCAACGGTCTGTTACCTCTTTGCTTTTAGAACGAGTTCCGGCTACGTTATTATTAGCAATTTTATCCTTAATTATCACTTGGGCAATTGGAATTCCGTTAGGCATTGTTGGGGCGGTTCATCAAAACCGTTTCATTGACCGATTTTTGCAAGTGATTAGTTACACCGGACAAGGCTTCCCCAGTTTCATCACAGCTTTATTATTATTGTTTTTAGCTCAAAAAACCTCCCCCTTATTTCCCGTTGGTGGGATGACCAGTATTAATTTCCCGGATTTATCTCCTTTGGGAAAAGTAGCGGATATTGCTTGGCATAGTATTTTACCAACCTTAGCCTTAAGTATTACCAGTTTTGCCGGGTTACAACGGTTAATGCGGGGGCAGCTTTTAGATGTTTTACGTCAAGATTATATTCAAACCGCTAGGGCGAAAGGACTCCCTGAAAATCGTGTTATTTATATTCATGCCCTCCGCAATGCAGTTAACCCTTTAATTACCTTATTAGGCTTTGAATTTGCCAGTTTATTAGGAGGAGCTTTTATTGCGGAAACCTTTTTTAATTGGCCGGGATTAGGTAAATTAATCTTGCAAGCGGTACAACAGCAGGATTTATATTTAGTTATGGCAAGTTTAATGATGGGGGCGGTGATGTTAATTATCGGTAATTTATTAGCAGATTTACTCTTAAAAGCCGTTGACCCTCGAATAAAATTAGAAGATTTACGTTAAAATCCGAGGGTTCTCCATCGTTTCATCTTGTTTTAAAACGCTGAGGATTGTGTTAAAATGTTTTCAGAAGTTTATTATATTCTTAGAGCGAGATCTGATGGCCGTTATGTCACCGCCCGTCCTGACCCGGATAAGCCATCAAGTTATTTATTATTATTTTCAGAACAATTTGATGCCTTGGGTTATTTAAACAAACACGCGGGGGATTTGAAAGATAGATTTGCGGTAGAATCAATTACAGGTTCGCAAATTAAACCGATTTTACAGCGCTGGGGTTTTGCGGGAATTGGTATGATTAAAGATCCCCTTTTACCCCATATTGAATTTATCCGAGTTCAACAAAATTAAGAGATTATTCAAATTGAAGTCATAAACCGTCTCATCCTCTAATATTTGAGCATCCCCCGAAGTTGCGCTAACCTATCGCTGTTGAAATTACCAGGGCTGAAATTCACGTCTGAAACTGTTGTCTGTTCTGGGTTTGGGGCTTCTTCAAGGTTAAATTAGGTTGTCGCAATTCTTAAACGCTATATCTGAAGAGGGTTTTAGCGTTTTTTGATTTTTGCCTGTTGCTAAGTCGATGGCTGAAATGGTATATTCAGATCAGGTTAGCGCGATCGCACCTTGAAAACTGCATAGATTAAGGCTCTCAGAAGCCTGCGGTTGAAATCAGCTATAATCCCTTTCAGGGATTGAAACCCTCGCTGGCTTCTGGTGGGAGTTTCGGACTACCGGTTGAAATCAGCTATAATCCCTTTCAGGGATTGAAACCCCAAATATCTGCTTTTCCCACTTCTCAATTGTTTCGGCGTTGAAATCAGCTATAATCCCTTTCAGGGATTGAAACGCTGTAGGGGAAGATGCTCAACGATTACTTCGATTGTTGAAATCAGCTATAATCCCTTTCAGGGATTGAAACACTAATGACATGACCTCCGCCTTAATGCAAGCTGGTTGAAATCAGCTATAATCCCTTTCAGGGATTGAAACACATCCCTCCCGCAAAGACTCCATCCAAAATCCCCGTTGAAATCAGCTATAATCCCTTTCAGGGATTGAAACAAAAAAGCCTTTAGGCTAATTAAGGATAGGGAGGAAGTTGAAATCAGCTATAATCCCTTTCAGGGATTGAAACGAGATGATCCTCTAAGTCTGAAGCCTTTAAGGAATTAAGATGATGGTTGAAATCAGCTATAATCCCTTTCAGGGATTGAAACAAAAACATTGTTTTTTGCTCCATTGAATTTGGTAAGTTGAAATCAGCTATAATCCCTTTCAGGGATTGAAACATAATCCTTGATATACGAAACTAATTAACTCGATGTTGAAATCAGAGTTTCAGCACCTGATAGGGATTGAAACTCTGATTCAGCCTTTTTTAATTTCATGCTATGATTTCGTTGAAATCGACTATAATCCCTATCAGGGATTGAAACTACAAGAAGATAGCCCTGAAGGGCTTACTACATAGATTGAAATTGACTATAATCTTTATCAGGGTATGATTAATATTTTAGGCTTGATTTTCTAAAATATCTAATACTGCTTTAGGCGATAACTTATCCTTAAACCATACCACAGGAACCGGGAGACGATTAATATTAATTCCAGCATTTTCTAAATTCAACCGTTCAGAAATCGCTAAAATTAAAGTATCACATCCAGAACGTTGCACCTGATAAAACTTCTTTTGTAAATATTCCGGTCGCCAATAGCCAATAATCTCTAATAAAAACACTCGTCCATCAGGATGAACTAACCGAAAATCAGGAATCATTACACTCCCCGGAAGCGGAATTAAATCCACTTCTCGTTCTAATTTCCATTCTGTTTTTAACTTATTCCAACGTTCAGCAAAGGATTGTTCAATCATACTATCATAGGGTTTACCCGGTGGATAATGACTGACCAAACCGCAATCCGAATTCAAACTAAAATAACCCGTTCTCACCACACGAGTATAGGGGTCACGTTGTTGTAATTTTGCCTTTAAACTCCATTTTGTGACATGAAGTAAAGCCGGAATCATTTTAGCTAAAGATAAACCATAGCGGGTACTAGCTTTAAATAAACTGGTCGGCCCATCAATGGTTAAGGTAAATCCTTGATCTGCATCTCCTTCAATATAAGTCATTAATTGGAATAATTTTAAATAACGAAATAATAATTTATATTCCCCTGGGTCATTGCGATAGGCGTTAATAATAATTTGGCTGGCTTGATAGAAAATACCCTGAACTTGAGATAAATTATACCGATGTAATAACGCTTCTGGAGTGGGAGAATCTAATTGGGTTAAAATCCGATTTTCCTGTAAATCTGCATAAAGACCCGCTAAAATTTGATAAGGTAAAACCTCTCGATTTAAGTCTTGGCTGAGTTGAGTCGCTACCTGTTCTAAGGTGTGTTCTGTCGCCACCGAACTGGGTACAGTTTTCGCCGCTAATGCAAATACTTTTTGTCGTAATTCTACAGGTTCTAAGGGACTAACAACCTCAAAGGTACAAAAACTACTCCTTAATAAATGTGCTAATCCTCGTTTCAACCGATAGTCAGGACTATCCCCTTCAAATTCCTGTAACTTTTTATTCAGTTCTCCTTGGGTTTGATTCACAGATTCTTCAAAACATTGAATCACATCCGTTGCTAGATTGATATGTTTTGTATCAATATTTAAACGGAGGGGAATAACCGTTTCTCCCTGTTGTTTATAACTTAAAAGTTCAGAAGGTAGCATTAGAAATTAAGGTTCCTAAATTCACAAGATTGTTGTAAAAAATTATATTTTTAAATCATATCATAGAGTAGTCAGACAAACACAGTGATTAACAAAAACTGATCAAAAAAACTAGATATTAAAGTCTTTTCCGTCTTCCTGTTCCTTGTTCCCTGTTCCCTGTTCCCTATTATATTCAGATTCTTCAGAAGAATTCCATTGTTCAGAAGATTCAGCAACTCGTTTGCTTTGAGAATTGGGGCGACTATATAAAGGAGTCGGTTGAAAAATATCTAATTGTTGATAACCAGAATTCGAGGCTTTTTTCGGGGGTTGGGGTTTAGATTTCGTTTCTCCTTTACGACGTTGGGCGGTACGTTCCTCGCTGGTATCTTCCGTAACGACTTCATACAAAATCGCTTGTTTATTGGGGGTATTTCCCTTGCGTAAAACTCGCCCTAACCGTTGAATATATTCCCGTTCTGATCCGGTTCCTGATAAAATAATTGCAATTTTAGCATCGGGAACATCAACCCCTTCATTTAAAACATGGGATGCAACCAGGGTTTTATATTCTCCTTCTCGGAATTTAGTTAAAATTTCATGGCGTTCTTTAATGGGGGTTTGATGGGTAATAGCTGGAATTAAAAAGGCTTGAGAAATTCGGTAAACCGTAGAATTATCGACTGTAAAAATTAAGGTTTTTTCAGGATGATGTTGAGCCAGTAAATCAGCTAATATTCTTAATTTTCCATGGGTACATAATGAAATATCTTTCGCTTGTCGGTGGGCTAACATTGCCCGTCTTCCTAAAGGCGATCGCGCACTTAACATCACAAATTGTTTCCATCCGTCTAAACTCGATAATTTAATATTATTGTCTTTAATAAATTCATTTCTAATTTTCATTTGTTCTTGATAAATTTCTCGTTCTTTAGGAGAAAGTTTAACTAAAATTTGAACAACTTTATGACTGGCTAATGCTCCCCCGGCTAACTGTTCCGGTGTTTTTCGATAAACGGTAGACCCAATTAAGATTGATAAATCACTATGCCTACCATCAGAACGCTCAGGGGTTGCTGTTAATCCTAACCGATAAGGAGCGAGGGAATATTCAGCAATCACGCGATAGAAATCCGTTGGTAAATGATGACATTCATCAAAAATCAATAACCCATATTTATCTCCTAACGTTTCACAATGAATCGTTGCACTATCATAAGTTGCCACTAAAATTGGGGTTCTATCTTTCGATCCTCCCCCTAATAATCCGATTTCAATATCAGGAAAAGCTGCCAATAAATGGGCATACCATTGGTGCATTAAATCCAATGTCGGAACCAAAATTAAAGTGCTATATCCTGTCACTTGCATGACTAATTGAGCTAAATAAGTTTTCCCAGAAGCCGTGGGTAAAACAACAACCCCTTGGCTTCCCACCTGTTGCCAAGCTTCTAAGGCTTCCTGTTGATGAACATAGGGAGGCATTTCAAAACTAGGGGTTAATTCTAAAGTATTAAAACCCTGAGCTTGATCAATAAAATTAACCTGATTCTTGCGTAATGTTTCCACTAAGCTACGATAATAATAAGCTGGAATTCTAAATTTTTCCACCCGATCATCCCAGGTGGCAAAATCAATCCAACTTTTTCCCTGTGGAGGTGGATGTAATAATAATGTACCCCGATCAAAGGTTAATATAGGTGTACGAGGCATGAGTTTCTATCGTATGTTTCAGATCGATTCTGAATCTTATTTTTTGACTAATAAATCAATATTAGAATCATTATAGCCATTTAATTGAAAATAGGATACAATTCTTAATATTCAGATTGCCAGATCAAATTGAACTCACGCTTAATCAATCCCATTATGTTACTGCAACGTCATCAACGGATTAAATTAGACGAGACAGACGACTCTCTATTTTACTCTTTCCCTCGTTTTGTTACCCACGTCGATGAAGCCTTTATTGATCAGTTAACCACCCTCTATCGAAACCGTTTAAAACCCCAAACACGCATTTTAGATTTAATGAGTAGTTGGGTGTCTCATCTTCCCAATGATATTGAATTTGCTCATGTTGAAGGACATGGAATGAACGAAGAAGAATTAGCAAAAAATTCTCAACTCGATCATTATTTTATTCAAGACTTAAATCAAAATCCTAAACTTCCCCTATCAGATCAAGAGTTTGATGCGGTTTTAATCTGTGTCTCAATTCAATATTTACAATATCCTGAAGCCATTGTCTCAGAAATTCATCGAATTTTAAAACCCGGTGGAATTTCCATTATTAGCTTTTCTAATCGAATGTTTTATCAAAAAGCGATCGCAGCTTGGCGAGAAGAAACAGAAGCAAATCGTATTGAATTAGTAAAAGGATATTTTAATTCAGTTCAAATCAATCATTTACCCGGTTTTAGTTCCCCAGAAGTTATTTCTAACCAATCTAAAACGCCTCTGTTTATGCAAATGTTAGGAATGGGAGGAAGCGATCCCTTTTATGCGGTCATTGCATCCCGAAACTCTTAACCGTAGTGAGCCCTTCAGGACTCTAAGCCCTTCAGGGTTTACTACTTAAAATTAACAAATATTATGAAACCTTATCAACAAATTATTATTCAAGACTGCGGTGAACCTCTTGTTAAGATTCCCTTAGAAACATTTGTCGTAGAAACTCCCCATGCGTATCAAAAATTAGGTGCGCCTTATCATCTTTCGGCGATAGATTCTCCCTATTATTTAAGACAAAGTGTTTTAGAGCGTTTACTAACCGCACAATTGCTCTTACAAGACAATTATCCTAACTGGAAAATCCTCATTTTTGATGCCTACCGTCCCGTAGAAGTGCAACAATTTATGGTAGATTATTCTTTTAATCAGTTATTAAAAGAACGGAGATTAAATCAACACTCTCTTTCCGCAGAACAACACCAGTCTATCTTAACAGAAGTCTATCAATTTTGGGCTGCTCCGAGTTTAGATCCCGCCACACCGCCTCCCCATAGTACAGGTGCAGCACTGGATATTACGTTAGTGAATGAAACGGGAACATGGGTGAATATGGGTTCGGAAATTGATGAAATTTCTCCTCGATCTTACCCCAACTATTTTGAAAACAGTTCAGACCCAACGGAACAAAACTATCATCAAAATCGTCAAATTTTATCCAAAGTTATGAAAACCGCAGGGTTTCAACAACATCCGAATGAATGGTGGCATTTTTCCTGGGGAGATCAATTATGGGCTTGGTTAACGAATCAACAACAAAATAAGACCCCTATTATTGCAAAATATGGTCGATATCTGTGTTGATAGTTAAGAGTTTAAGAACGGAAATAACGCAAATTTTGAATTTCTTCTAAACTCAATCCTGTTGTTCGGCTGATGGTTTGATCATCTAAAATATTTAAGAGTTGACGAGCAATTTCTATTGCTTTTTCACGTTTTGCTTCATTTTGAGCTAAAGTAATCGCATTTTTTTGATCCTGTAGAAACAGTTCTCGCTTTTCAACTTCATCCAATTCTTCACGGGTTAAATTGGTTTGATTAGCAATTTGAAACGCCCGTTGAATTTGAGGGACACTTTCCAACGTTTCAGGAACCGATTCTAATAATCTAGCCCTTTGCATGAAATAAATCCATTTATCCGTTAACGTTTCTAATTCTTCTAAGGATTTCTGAAATTTAGGTAATTCCACAAATACTAACTCTAATTCATTCTCGGAATAATTAAAGTTTTGAACTTTTTCTTTAAATACAAAGCGAGAA
This sequence comes from Planktothrix tepida PCC 9214, assembly GCF_900009145.1. Lineage (NCBI taxonomy): Bacteria > Bacillati > Cyanobacteriota > Cyanophyceae > Oscillatoriales > Microcoleaceae > Planktothrix > Planktothrix tepida. The sequence goes on along the minus strand of NZ_LN889803.1, from coordinate 254,741 downwards.
ATGAGTTCATCAGTATTTTCAAACTCTATAAAATCGGTAATCGTTAGAGCAATAACAGGTTTTAAAAATCGATAGCCTTGTCCAGCATCTAATTGCAATGAATAGGTTTTAGCTGCATTGTATAACACTCGTTTGGTGAAGGCTTCTACATTTAAAACCTGCATCTCAATAATTACAATTTCACCGGTATTGAGTTGGGCTTTAACATCTAAATAGGTATCTTTTAATCCAGTAATCTTAGGAGAAAAGTAAGGATCAAAAATTTCTAAATCCTGAATTATTGAGTCAGAATTATAAACCAGTGCATTTAAGAAACTGATTAAAATATCCTTACTTTCCGATGATCCAAAGATTTTTTTAAAGGCAAAATCTGTTTTAGGATTAATAAACCGCATCGCTTTTATTCCTTTTTGAATATATCCAAATAATCTCCATTAATGGGAGCAATATATTTTGAATTAGCCCGAACATAACACACTCCAGAATTAAACCGATAGCCAGCCGGATTAATACTTTCTACTTTCATCCAAGGTTGACCATTTTTGAGAACAATTGCATCTCCTTTGCCATTATTAGAAAAAATAGCATTAATAATTGCACCAGTCACTAATTTAACTTTAACGGTTCCTTCAGGAGTATTCCGACAGTTGAGAGATTCGGGGTCAACAACCAACCAATGAATATTATTATAAAGTCCTCGATTTCCTTGAACTTTTGCGGTGATAAAATCCCCTTTAGCATTAGGTGTTGGGACTTCGGCCATTTGAGCCATTCCCACGCTTGTCACTAACGTGAGAGTTGTCATGGCGGTTGTGATTCCAGAAACCAGTGTAGAAATGAATTTCATAATTTAGACCTGAAGCTATAAAACAATAACTGAAAGGCTATGAATAAGTTAACATCTTCAAGGATTGTAACTTATCCTACTTTAGGGTAAAATTCTTACTTATATTATATTCTTTTAGAATGAAATTTGATGCGAAATTAACTTATTGTGTAGTTTTGTTCTGAAAGATTAACCCTGAAACTGGAACCTATAAACGATCTCTTCCTCAACTGAAAACCCCTGATCAATTGAATTCCTTATGTTGACACTCCCACCCCTGCGCTACGCTAAAGGGGTGGGATTCTCGTATCTAGTCCAGTCAAGCAGAGACAGTTGAATATACTCTTGTTTGACTGTATTCACCGAGTTCAGGGGTGTGCCAAGCACCCCATCAGTTAAACCGGATGAATCCATTACAGAAGCATCTCTCTGTAGGTCTAACTGACAAGAAAAACCGTCCCATTGAGCTAGGTTTTTCGCAGCATTCAAATCAGAGTTATGGTAGTGACCATTAGGGCAATTGAAATCATGTCGATTTCTTTTACCAATAAAACCACAGGTTGAACAGGATTTGGAAGTGTATGGCGCAGGTCTTTTAATTAATTTCAATCCTTTAAGAGCCAACTTATAATTAAGTTTCTGTTCCAAAGAATAATAAGACCAATTATGTCGAGATTCACCGGAATCAGAACGAGATTTTTGGCTCTGTTTCATTGTGCTTCGACATCCTTCTAAATCCTCAATAACAACATCAGCATTATGGTATTCGGCAAAACGAACAATTCGACGGCTGATTGTATGATTGATTGCATCCATCCATCGTCGTTCTTTTTTGTCCCATTTCTTTAATGCTCGAAACTTTTTAGCTTCTTGAAGTTGTTTTCTTCGTTGTTGAAAATAACGTCTCCGATGCTTAACGCTTTGACCATTAAAGAACTTACCAAAACCCTGTTTAGGTGCAACTACCGCTAAATTATTCTGTCCTCGGTCACATCCTAATCTTTTCTCCGTCTTAACTTCTGGAACATCCTCAGTAATTGACAGATAGGCATACCACTTATTTCGATGTTTAATTAATTTAAAAGAACCCCCTTGAATTGTTCCCTCTAACAATCCGTCTAAAACAGGTTGCCAATGGGGAGATGCAACTTCAATGGGAATTCTTTTTTCACCTTTAAGGGTTGGAAAACTAATTGAATAAGTATTCCCTTTTAGGGTTAACTTCCAGTTTTGGTTGTTAACTTCCACAGGAAGAACTTTATATTGTTTGGTTTTACGACCTGTGGGTGATGTGGTATGTCGGATTACTTGGTTAACAAGGGCAGATTTTAACTCGGACATAATTTTAGCTGTTGTCATTTTACGCCGTTCTTTAATCGGCAATGACAACAGCTTGTTGGCAACCCGTGTGTTTTCTGCCGTCATTTGCTCAAACACCTGAGCTTTACAACGGTTGAGATCCACGAATTTCAATTTAATCGTCCGAGTTATTTTTGTCATGTCATCCATGATAACATAAGGTTGATGAATCGTGTGTATCGACAATGACAGAAAATCAATATAGAAGAAAAAACACATCAGTTAGTCTGATCAACTATCATTTTGTCTTTTGCCCAAAAAGGAGGAAAAGGGTGTTGGTTAACGGAGTGAGCAGAAGATTAGAGGAAATTATCTACCAAAAAGCAAAAGAGCTAGAATGTGATGTCCTAGCTCTGGAGATAATGCCTGATCATGTGCATTTATTTATTAGTTGTCACCCTTTGATTGCTCCACATCAAATTATGTTCAGAATCAAAGGGGCATCATCAAGAATATTAAGAAAAGAATTTCCTCATTTACTTAAACTACCTTCTTTGTGGAGTCGAAGCTATTATTGTGGGACGGCTGGTTCTGTTTCTAGTGAAACTATCAAAAAGTATATTGCTAACCAAAACTCTCACTAGCCTTCACTCCGCCTAAAGGCGGGTATTCTACATCCCACGCTTGAAAGACGTGGGCTTTGAATACGGTTATTGTAAAATTTACAGATATAACCACTCATTGGGCTAAAGACAGTATTGAAAATTTAGCCAATAAAAACATCATCACAGGTTATCGAGATGGCAGTTTTAAACCCGATGCACCCGTCACAAGGGCCGAATTTGCGACAATGCTGATTAAAGCTTTTCCTCAACTTTTAGAGAATCGAGAACCCATCGAATTTAAGGATGTTTCGTCGCAATTTTGGGCTCATAGTGTGATTCAAAAAACCTATCGAACTGGGTTTATGAGTGGGTATGAAGACCAAAGTTTTAAACCGCAACAAAATATTCCCAGAGTTCAAGCCTTAGTCGCATTAGTTAAGGGATTAAATTATGAACCCACTCAATCTATTGTTAAAACCTTAAATGAAAGCTTAAATGATGCTAAAGATATTCCCAATTATGCGAGAAATGCTGTTGCTGCGGCGATTGAATCTGGGTTAGTGGTTAATTATCCAGAGGTGAAGCTTTTAAACCCTAATAAACCTGCAACTCGTGGGGAAGTGGCTGTATTTTTTTGTCAAGCTTTGCGTCAACAAAATGAACCTTTAACCATTCCAGAACAATATATTGTGAAACCGCCCATTATTTCCGTTCCCACCGGAGAATTAAGAGGAGTTTGGTTAACCAATATTGATAGTGATGTTCTGTTGTCTAAAAATGCGTTAACAGAAGCGTTTAATTTATTAGCAGAATTCAAGTTTAATACTATTTATCCGACCATTTGGAATGAAGGTTATACCCTTTATCCCAGCGTTTTAATGGAACGATTCACGGGAATTAAAATAGAGCCAATTCCTGAATTAAAAGATCGAGATATTCTTCAGGAAATGATTCCTTTAGCTAAAGAACGGAACATGAGTATCATTCCTTGGTTGGAATTTGGATTTATGGTTCCCCCAGATTCTAAAATTGCACAACTTCGTCCCCATTGGATTACTTGTCGTCAAGATGGGACAAAAGGATATAAAGAAAGTCAAGTTAATCAAGTTTGGTTAAATCCATTCCATCCTCAAGTGCAACAATTTATTTTAGGATTAATTATTGAAGTCGTCAAAACCTATAATATTGATGGAATTCAACTCGATGATCACTTTGGTTTACCCGTTGATTTAGGCTATGATGAATTTACCGTTAAATTATATCAGAAAGAAACGGGAAATTCAACTCCTCCAGGGGATTTTAAAGAGGCAAATTGGGTGAGTTGGAGGGCGAAAAAAATTACGGAATTTTTAACTCGAATTTTCTGGGTAATTAAAGATTATAAACCGAATTGTATTCTATCTTTATCTCCCAATCCTTATTTGTATGCTTATTCTCAATTTTTACAAGATTGGAAAACCTGGGAACAGGAAGGCTATTTAGAAGAATTAGTCTTACAAGTCTATCGAGAGGATATGAATGGCTTTTTAGCCGATTTAAAACGTCCTGAACTGTTAGAAGCCAAAAGCCATATTCCTGTGAGTATTGGCATTTTAACGGGGCTTAGAATTAAACCGATGTCCTTTGCTACTGTAAAAGAACAAATCCAACTAACCCGTGATCGCAAATTTGCAGGAACATCCTTTTTCTTCTATGAAACCTGGAAACAAATGATGACATCAGAAACCCAAAAAGCTGAGTTTAAAACGTTATTTTCTCAAGGTTTAGAACGCCCAAAATTTGTTTAATAATGAACAAAAATGATTAAAATTCGCCCTTATTTAGATCAAGATTGGCCACTAATTTGTTGCGTTCACGATCGCGCTCAACCTGCGGAATTTTTGGGATCTTGTGATTTAAGGGCGATGACCCCTCTAGCGCACAATCCCAATGCGAATCAAATTTGCTATGTTTATGATAAATTTGTAGCTTGTAAAGGGAAAACGATTGTTGGTTTTGTTGCAATAGATCGCAACTGTATTGCTTTATTATATATCGATCCTGATTATCAAAATCAAGGCATTGGTAAACGGTTATTAAACTTAGCTTTAAAGCTGATTGGTTCCCCCGCTTATACAATTGTTATGGCTGGAAATCAACGAGCGATCGCGTTTTATAAAAAAGCCGGATTTCAAGAAATTGGAAGCTTTAAAAGTCATGTTTCTGGTTATCCTTGCCGATTTATTCGTTTAAGTAGAATGTTAAACTCAAGTTTATTCGACCTGAAAATGATAAATAATTTCCCCATTTGATTTTTTTTCAAATGTGCCATTTAATTCTTGGGCTTTTTGATCTAAAAATGCTTTAGCTTCAAAACGAGATAAATGGGTATATTGTGCTAATTTTTGAACCGTAATTTCTCCGCCTTGAACTTGGACTAGATGCCAAAAAATAGAACGAATCCGTCGAGAACGAGCTTGAATTTTCTGAGAGCGTTCTTGATACCAATCCCAAGCCACCCATCCGCCGATTCCCAAGGACGGTAAACCTAAGATTAATCCGCCTAAAATAATACTGAGTTTGCTATCAGCCGTTGAATGAGGATTGATCAATTCAGTGGCGATCGCCAAGAGACAACCCATTCCAACCGGAACTAATAAACTCGCAGTGATCACCTTCAGGAACTGCATTGTTTTTCCTCCCCAGCAGAGAGAGCAGAACACTCATCAAGGCAACAATCACAGGGGAAGATACAGAACAATCTTTTGATCTTTGATCTCCCTCCTGCCGACCCTAATTTTAAGTGCGTGTTGCTTCCATTAAGCGCGAATAGTAGAAGCGTGTGCCAATCATAGCTTGTCGTTGAATGGAGAAACCATTGTCTCTAAAAATTTTAACAATATCTGCTTCTCGATGTTGGTAAGCACGAGTGGTTTTACTCGGCCCTGGAAATAATTCCCCAATTTTTTTGAGAACACTTAAGGCTAAGGTTTTTGGCGCAAAACTCAAAATTACACGAGACTCTGCTAAGGAACACAGATGAGAAATCATCTCAGGAATTTGATCTTGAGGATAATGAATCAAGACATCCAAACAAATCACAGTATGATACCGACCCTGGAGGGTTTCTAAATCTTGAGCCGTAAAGGTAACGTTTTGGATCACGCTGAGGCGGTTTTTAGCCCGTTCATAGGCTTCCGCTACCATTTTTTCGGAAATATCACTCCCATACACAACGGCACCGGCTTCTGCTAAGGGAATACTCAAACTGCCAACCCCACATCCCGCATCACAGATGGTTAAACCGGGTAGGTTTTCATCGGCTTTCAACCAATCTATGACTCGATCAACGGTTTGTTGATGTCCTTGACGGATATCCAGTTGAACTTTATTGACTTGACCATTACCGTAGATTCGTCGCCACCGATCAAATCCTGTGCTATTAAAATAATCCCGAACTACGGTTTTCTCGTCTGCTACACTCATGGTTTGTTTGAAATTAAATTCCGTCCAAACCTTCATTGTAAGGCAAATCCCTACAACGAAAATGCCTAACTTTCTGATATTGAGCATTGAGAATTAAGCGGGACTTAAACAAAAAAGAGGAATAAAACGCCTATAATATCAATAGGGTAAGTATTTCACATTGAGTAACCCTTATGAAAGAAACCACTCCCTCGGCTATGCCACCATGCTTTGAGAGATGGTGTGCTAGGTTCGATGATATATTGAAGAATCCATCTCAAAAAAAAGGATTTAGGCACTATTTAGGAGGATTATTGGGCGAAAGTGGACGAAAAAACTTAACTCAGATGTCAAATAATGCAATTGGCGTGGTTTATCATCAATTACATCATTGCTAAATTGATGAGCAAGGTTACTAATTTGCTTTACTCAGAGTTACTGAAGCGGTTTAAACGCTAAACCTTCTAAAGCCCTACTAAAGTTAAATAACTTGGTAGGGTTTTAAAATCGGGTTAAATTTCAAAGTAGAGTAAAAGAAAAAGGGGAAGCAAGAGGGCCTGATCATGGATGTAGAGGTCTTAGAGCTAATTACATTTGCTAAACATCTGGTTATTAATCGAACTCAAAATCCTTTGGATCAAGTTCAAGAGGCGATCCTCAGACAAGCACTGCTGGGTGCTAAACTCAAGGAAATTCGGATCATCGGGTATAGTGAAAATACGGTTCAAACAATTTTAGCTCCCAACTTATGGAAACTACTTTCAGACGCAACGGGAGAAAGAGTTGGGATTAAAACGGTGCGGTTAATTTTACAAGAATTATTCAAAAAACAAAATAAATTTAATTCCTCAAATCAAGCCTTAGAAAAATCTCAGGAAACCCTAAATTTTGAGCTAGAATTACCCGGTGGTCAAGTTAATTTATTTTCTCCTTTTTATATTGAACGTCCTCCGATTGAATCTCAAGCTTATGAAGAAATTATCAAACCCGGAAGTTTAATTCGCATTAAAGGGCCAAAACAGATGGGAAAAACTTCTTTAATGGCGAGACTCTTAAACCATGCTCAACGTCAAGGTTGTCGTACCGTTGTTGTGAATTTTGAGTTAACGGATAATGAAGTTTTTGCGGATTTGAATCGATTCTTACGGCGTTTTTGTGCAATGGTGGCGGATGATTTACAACTCCCCATGCAACTCAATCAATATTGGGATGAAGAATTAGGAAGTAAAAATAATTGTACAAACTATTTTGCTCGGTATTTATTACCCAAATTAGGACAGCCTTTGGTTTTAGGGTTAGATGCGGTTGATCGAATTTTTCAACATGAAAAAATTGCTGATGATTTTTTTGGTTTACTGAGAGCTTGGCATGAAAAATCTAAACAAATTGAGATTTGGAAAAACCTGCATTTAATTATTGCTCACGGAACGGAAGTTTATATTCCCTTAGATATTCATCAATCTCCCTTTAATGTAGGATTAGATGCCAAACTCCCAGAATTAAATACCCAACAAGTCCAGGAACTTGCTCGGAGGCATGGGTTTAAATTAACGCCTTTTGAAATAGAGAAATTGATGGAGATGTTGGGAGGACATCCCCATTTATTGCGGGTTGCTTTTTATAAAATGGTGCGAGAAAAAATAAGTTTAAAACAAATTTTAGAAGACGCTCCCAAGGATACGGGAATTTATGCGGATTATTTACGATTACACCTTTGGAATTTAGAAAAATATCCTGAACTCGCACAAGCATTTAGAACCGTTGTTGAATCGGAACAACCTATTGAGTTAAAATCAAAATTAGCCTTTGATCTCAATAGTATGGGGTTAGTTTATTTGCAAGGAAATCAAGTAGAAATTAGAAAAATCTTATATCGAGAATATTTTCGAGATCGTTTAAAATCTTCCCTGCTCACATTGCCTTCAGCAGAAAAACGATTAGAAAACCTAGAACTTATTCCTGAGCAGACGAGAAATATTTTAGCGGCTATTATGTTTACTGATGTCAAAGATTCCGCACAAAAACATCATCAAAATCAAGAACCTACCTTAGCGGCTGTTTTTAGAGATTTGAATTTAATGACGCGATTATGTCAACAATTTGAAGGACAGGTCTTAAAATCAGTAGGAGACGGGTTACTGATGTATTTTGTTTCGGTGGTAAAAGCGGTTCAATGCGCTCAAGAAATTCAAAAAACATTGATAACCGCTGCCTCTGAATTACCCTCTGATGCGGTTTTGGAACATCGAATTGGCATTCATCTCGCCGAGGTTTATTTTAATGGGAATGATGTCTATGGAGATGGGGTCAATATTGCAGCACGTTTGCAAGTTGAAGCGTATCCGAGGGGAATTTGTATTTCTTCAATGGTTTATGAAGCTGTTAAACGTCATCTGGGTTTGAATATTATTAAGAGTGAATTTAGAGAGTTAAAAGGCATTGGTTCTATGCAGGTTTATCAGATTTCAGTGGAATAAAGGTATTAATTTTACATTAAATTTGAGGGAGGCAATTTATGAATTATGAATATAAAGTTGGTGGCAGTTTACCCCCCGATTCTCCGACTTATGTTTGGAGAAAAGCCGATCATGAATTATATCATCAACTCATGGGAGGAATGTTTTGTTATGTGTTAACTTGTCGTCAAATGGGGAAATCTAGTTTGCGCGTTAAAACCATGCGTAAACTGCAAGAACAAGGGTTAGCTTGTGCGTCTATTGATTTAACGGCTATTATTAGTTCCGACTTAACCCGCAAACAATTTTATGCGGATATTATTGATAGTTTAGCTGAGAACTTTAATCTTTTAGAATCCATTGAGAGCTTTAAGGAGGGCTGTCGAGAATCTGATTTATCCCCGATGAATCGCTTTAATAAATTTATTCATGATATTTTATTAAAACATCCATTATTACTTGAAAAAGATATTATAATTTTTATTGATGAAATTGATAGTTTATTGAGATTACCAGACTTAGCCAATGAATTTTTAGGATTACTCAGAGCTTGTTATAATAAACGTGCCGATCTTCCCGAATATAACCGTTTAACCTTTGCCATTTTAGGGGTGGCTTCTCCCTATGATTTGATGAAGGATGCCAACTATAATAGTTTACCTTTTGATTGTGGTTATGGCATTGAATTACATGGGTTTCAATCCCACGAAGCTCAACCCATTGCGGAAGGATTAAAACTGAAATCCGAACATCCCCAAGCGTTATTAGATGCCGTTCTTGATTGGACATCAGGACAACCCTTTTTAACCCAAAAAATTTGTAAATTAATTGTTAAATGTCCTGATCAGATTCCCCTGGGTTCCGAGGCGGAATGGGTCGAGAAATTTGTGCGATCGCAGGTGATTAATAATTGGGAACACCAAGACGAACCAGAACATTTAAGAACCATTCGAGATCGGCTCCTTCGTCAAAAAAATCGCAGTATTGACTTATTAAAATTATATCAAAAAATTAGAGAAAAAGGAAAAATATTAGCTGATAATAGTTTGGAACAAATGGAATTACGGTTATCGGGTTTAGTTAGTAAACGAGAAGGAATTTTAGAAATTAGAAATCGGATTTATAAAGAGGTATTTACTTCCAGTTGGTGTCAAAAAGCCTTAGCGGAGTTACGCGATGAATTAGCGATTATTGAACCCGAATTTATCCAAACCCTGGCTAAACTCAAAGTTCAACTCTTAGAAACCCAAATTTGTCGAGTCGCCGAGGGAACCAGTTCCGATGAAGTCATTTATGAAGTATTACGGCAAATTACCTTAAAATTAGGAGATTTATTAAAAGCAGATCGCGCTACCATTTATCTATTAAATGCAGAAAAAACAGAACTGTGGTCTTTAGTCGCTGAAAATCAAACGAATGAATTTCTCAATATTCAAGTTCCCGTTGGAGAAGGAATTGCTGGACAAGCCGCAAAAACCAAAAAAATTATTAATATTCCTCACAATGTCTATGATGATCCTCGTTCTAATTTAGTCAAATTAGCCGATCAAAAATATGGCTATCATACCTATAATGTCTTAGCGTATCCTATTTGTAATCACGCGAAAGAAGTTGTGGCGGTTATTCAATTATTGAATAAACTCAAAGCTAATCTGTTTGAATCCGAACCCTTAGCTAAACGGGTTAAAGAAGAAGGATTTAACCAAGCGGATGAAGAACAATTAACGCGATTTGATCCTCATATTCGACGGTTTTTAGAAAGTTGTCAATCCTGTCGTCAAGCCAGCCGAAAATTACAAGCAACCGCCGCTTTAGCAGAAGCGACTCGTTCTTTAGATGGGAGTCAATTAGATACAAAAGAAATCTTACAACGGGTGATGGATGCGGCTAAAAACTTAATGAATGCTGACCGTAGTACCTTGTGGTTAGTGGATGAAGAAAAACAGGAACTCTGGACAAAAATTCGACAAATGGATGGTACTTTAATTGAAAAACGAATTCATATTAATGAAGGGTTTGCGGGTCAAGTGGCACGAACGAGAGAACCGATTATTATTCCCTTTGATGTTTATCAACATCCTGACTCTCAAACCTCTAAAGAAACCGATTTAGAAACGGGATATCGCACCTGTAGTTTATTGTGTATGCCTGTTTTAAATCCCGATGGGGAACTATTAGGAGTAACTCAATTAGTTAATAAACTAAATTCGGGTAATTATCCCGATTATAATCCGGCTTTATGGCCCCAAGCTCCCGAAAAATTTAAAGCTAGTTTTGATAAAAATGATCGCCAGTCCATGCAGGTTTTTAATGAACGAGTCGGGGTGATTTTACAATATGCAAAAGTGCATGAACGCTTAAAAAAATTAGCCGAATTTCAATCACAAAAGGTAGTTTATCATACCTTGGCTATGTTAAGTCAAGCGGTGGGAAGCCAGAAAGATGAAGAACTTTATAGCACGTTATATAATATTTTAGAATTTATGATGCAATCGATTAGTAAATTGCTAAGGGTTGCTCAAACGGATATTTTTATTTTTAATAGTGATAAACATGAGTTTTGGTCAATTATTCCCGATAGCAATAATTCTAACCTTCTGATTGAAGTGATTATTGAGGCTGATGTTAATTTAGCTGAAAGACTCCTTAATTCTAATTCTAGCTTAGTTCTGAACTCGATTTCTAACTTAGATGATCCTTGGCTTCAAGTTGGGGTGCGATTTGATTTACGCGAACAGTTACACAATGCTTTATTTTTTCCGTTTATTAATTCTGACGGACAAGTAATTGCAGTTATTCGTCTGCTGAATAAATTAATAGATTCTCCCGTTTTAAATTCTGAGCAAATTAATCAAGAAGGATTTACCCCCGACGATCTCCAACAACTTCACAAACGCTCAGAATTTATTATTAAAGTTTTAGAGGGATGTCAATCTTTCCATCAAGAAATTAGTACCCTGCAAAAACAACGGGCTACAGATACTTTAAGATCGGCGATTAATTCCGTGCGTCAAATTGGCTTTGATCCTGAAAAAATTCTGTATACAGTGATAGAATCTGCTAAAAAATTAACCAATGCGGATCGCAGTACCCTGTGGTTAGTCGATGCTTATGATCCTGATAAATTATGGACAAGAATTCCGAGAATTGATGGCACAATAGAAACCTTTTATATCTATAAAAATGAAGGATTTGCAGGAAAAGTTTCCCAAATGAAAAAACCGATTATGATTCCTTTTGATGTTTATGATCATCCTGAGTCCCAAACTGCAAAAGGAACAGATCAAGAAACGGGTTATCGCACTTGTAGTTTATTGTGTATGCCAATTTTAAGTTTTGATGGGGAATTATTAGGAGTAACGCAATTACTGAATAAACGCAAACCCGGAAATTATCCCCCTTATCATCCGAAAGATATTTATGATATTCCTGATTATTTAAAAGTCAGTTTTGATGAACGAGATTTAAGATATATGGAAATTTTCAATAATCAAGTCGGGATTGATTTACCCCATGTATTGAATAAAACCTAACCCGTAGGGTGCGTAAGCGCAGCGCACGCACCACCAATATTAAGATTAATATATGATTTCCCCGTAGGGGCGAGGTTTTCTCGCCCTTCCCATCAATATAGGGGCGAGGTTTTCTCGCCCTTCCGATCAATCAATGTAGGGGCGAGGTTTTCTCGCCCTTCCGATCAATTTATAATCCCAATAGTACCAAGAGGGTTGGGAGACCCAACCCCTACGAATTTTTAGATTTAATGTTGAATATAGACAATATTATTATATAATAAAAAATAGGGCAATTTGAGGTTAATATTATGCCATCATCTTTACCGACAGAATTACCGAAATGGTACGAGTACGAGATTAAAAAAGGAAAAGAAACAGGCTGGACACCGGAAACAAATCAAGTTGATTTACTCGAAGTCCGAGACGCTTGGAATGGGAAAATTTACCCAGAGGCGGGTAAAAATTTTACGGTAAAATTAGATAAATTACAGATTCTTAGTCCCATTCAAGTGGGTGGAGGAAGTTTTCCAGAAGGCGGAATTTTACCAGCACAAATTGGCGGCGTTCCCTATATTCCCGGTTCCAGTGTGCGGGGTTCTTTATTAAAATATATTAGAACCATTTGGTCAGAAATTCCTCATGAAGAACAACAATTTTGGTTAACGCTTTTAGAACCCAATTTAAACGGTTGGCAACCTCTAAAAATCCGGTTTGAAAGTATTTTATTGAAAGATTTAAAAGCTTTTCCTCTTTATGCTCAACAGCAATGGCAAATTTTTGATCAAAAAAGTAATAACTTGAGTTTACAATGGCAAGTTTCTCCTAAACCTCCCCATCCTGATCCTGATCGCTTTCGCTTACAAGTCTTATTAAAAAATCCCCCGAAACCTGCGGAAAAAACTTGGTTAGAAATTCGTCTCAAGGAAATGTTAGAACGCCGAGGAATAGGACGGGGGACGGCTTCGGGGTTTGGACGGTTAGCGACAAGTGTTCCGACGGGAAAATGGGAACTTCATTTAACAGGAATGAAACCTTGTGTGCGATCGCATAATCCTAGCAAAAATCAAACCGGACAATATCGCTGGAGCCCGCAAGTTTTACGAGCCACTTTAAGGGGTTATTTTATCCGTTTTGCTTTGGATTTTTTACCCCGGAAACAGGCTGAACTTTTAACGGAAAAATTGTTTGGAGGGTTGGGAACTTTAGCAAAATTGCGGTTAACGAGTTATCTGTATCGAGTTCAGGGAAATTCTGGGGGAAATGGTTATGCGAATATTCCGGCTAAAACGGCCCATGAAACTTGGATTATTAATGTGGATTGTAACTCGGAATATCATCAATTAGTGGGAGATTTATTAAATTTAGCGAGTCGTTTGGGGGGAGTTGGCCCCGGTTGGCGACGTCCTCCCCATCGTTTAGAGCGTTTTGGTGGGTTTCGCGGAAGTGAATTTACGGTGACACAGTTGGCGTCGGACTCTGGGTTTACGAGTGATCCGGCTTCCTATTTAAAGCAACTTAGCCACAGTATTGATCAGCAGGTGCGTCAACTGGCGAAAGTTTGGGGTTTTCAACCGACTAAAACGCCGCAACCGGGACGCATTTACAGTATTTGGCGGGGGGAAGCGGACGCCTGGGAAGAGTTGGTGCATGGGGTGTGTAGCACTAAGGCGGCTAACCGTCCGGTTTGGTGCGGGAGTTCTAATAACCGACCTTCGGGGTATGGGGTGCGGGAACATTCGGGTTTTTGTTTGGTGACGGTTTTTGATCCGAATGTGGAGAGAAGTTTACCGAACTTGGAGTTTAGAAAAATTTATGGTTGAGTTTTGCGAGGCTGAGGGAAAATGGCTGTGATGTCGATTCTGCTGTTGGGAGCCTCGCTGCTGCTCTGGGTAAGGGTTGTGGCGTTTTGGATGTTGGGGAAAATCGGGTTTGAGGGGATGATTTTTCTGAGCCTCGCAAACGGCGTCTGGATAGATTGCCCCGTCTAGGTTGTAGAATAGAGGGGTAGCGACTTCTATTAGGAAGAAAAGGTGTTGAAACAACAAATGAGAATTCCTTTCTGAGAGTTGTAGAATGTAGCGACTTCTATTAGGAAGAAAAGGTGTTGAAACCAATGTCGTCTTTCGACAACATGAGTTCTTGGTCGTTTTGTAGCGACTTCTATTAGGAAGAAAAGGTGTTGAAACCAAGAGCTATTATAGCTCCAGCTCCATAAGAAGCATTGTAGCGACTTCTATTAGGAAGAAAAGGTGTTGAAACACGTTCAATGGCATTTCAGCCACAAGGATTTCGATACGTGCGTAGCGACTTCTATTAGGAAGAAAAGGTGTTGAAACTCTTCTTCTGTATAAGCCATCACAAAGATGGTCTTATCAATGCGTAGCGACTTCTATTAGGAAGAAAAGGTGTTGAAACTGGATAATCCACTGCTTGGATTAACAGAAATTCTGTATGTAGCGACTTCTATTAGGAAGAAAAGGTGTTGAAACTGGTGTAACTATATCTCTAGCTAAACCACACTTACTCAAACGTAGCGACTTCTATTAGGAAGAAAAGGTGTTGAAACTATATGGATTAGGCATATTGTCCATGAAGCCCAACCAGGCTGGTAGCGACTTCTATTAGGAAGAAAAGGTGTTGAAACAGGGATTGTTGTTGGGAGTAATCAAGGGAGAATACCCAATGGTAGCGACTTCTATTAGGAAGAAAAGGTGTTGAAACTTCTCCTTAACCATTAAATGAAGTAATTACAATTGACTCTGTAGCGACTTCTATTAGGAAGAAAAGGTGTTGAAACTGTTATAACTTTCGTCCTCATTATGAACAAAACAGTTATATGTGTAGCGACTTCTATTAGGAAGAAAAGGTGTTGAAACATGGAGAAGTAACAACAGATTGACGACCGAGTGTGGAGTTAGATTTGTAGCGACTTCTATTAGGAAGAAAAGGTGTTGAAACTTTAGCTTCGGCTCCTGCCGAAATCCATTCAAGCATTTGTTGTAGCGACTTCTATTAGGAAGAAAAGGTGTTGAAACCAGATTTGGCAGGAGTTAGCAACGGAAAAGGGTTGGTAGCGACTTCTATTAGGAAGAAAAGGTGTTGAAACGGTTTAATTAAAGAAAAGCGATCGCATTTTATAAAGTGTAGCGACTTCTATTAGGAAGAAAAGGTGTTGAAACCTCAAGGGACTCAACTTTGTATTGATAACAGGTTCCAAAGGAGTAGCGACTTCTATTAGGAAGAAAAGGTGTTGAAACAGATCTGGATGTTCGTACAATGTCACCCATTTACTGTAGCGACTTCTATTAGGAAGAAAAGGTGTTGAAACCTCTTGTACGTCTAATGCTTGAGTTTGGTCGTTCAAGTAGCGACTTCTATTAGGAAGAAAAGGTGTTGAAACCTTGCTCAAAAGCATCAATAAACATCGGAACAAACTGTAGCGACTTCTATTAGGAAGAAAAGGTGTTGAAACTTCGTGGTTACCGTCCCTAACTCGGATAAAATATCGTCAAATAGTAGCGACTTCTATTAGGAAGAAAAGGTGTTGAAACTAGGGAAGGATGGCTTCTATCTCTTCTTCCGAAGATGTGTTTTGTAGCGACTTCTATTAGGAAGAAAAGGTGTTGAAACTTGTCATAGAGTTTGTTCAGTTCTTGCCGGAGTTCACAAGTAGCGACTTCTATTAGGAAGAAAAGGTGTTGAAACATTAAATCCAGTTCCCATAAGCGGGTTCTGGTACCTCGGAGGTAGCGACTTCTATTAGGAAGAAAAGGTGTTGAAACTCGGAATGTTTTCCAAAAACTCATTGTCAGTTCAGTAGCGACTTCTATTAGGAAGAAAAGGTGTTGAAACGTAGCCAATACAAATTAGTCGAAGTCTTCTATTAATGTAGCGACTTCCATTAGGAAGCCAAAAACCTTGAAATAAATTTCAGGCTAAAAGCGAAAACCCGTTAAAACGGGTTAATAAAATTCAGTCTTGAGTTATCTTTAGATAACGTTAGCTTTTAGCCCGAACTTTAGTTCAGGGCTAAGATATTTTAAGTAGGGGCAATTCATGAATTGCCCCTACTTTAATTTAACCGAGATTAAACAGGCAATTTAGAGTCTTTCGCGTCCTTAATTCGCATTGTCCAGAATTGAATTGTATCAGAAATTTCTATTAACAAATCCGTTAATAAAACCTGCTGATTAAAATTCAAATTTCTGAACCGTTCTTGAAATTGTTCTGTCGTCATCTCCGCCTTAATATTGAGGTGAGATCCGACAATTTTACACAACACCACTCGCGCCACACCCCAAGCAAAATAACGGCGTTGTTCGTCTGAACCCCCCGCAGCATTGGGAACACCGCCTCCTAATAACACCGAAGAACGAGACATCGCCCAAAATCGTTCCATGCCCCAACTTGCCACATAGTCACTAATTCCACTGGCGGCGCCTTGCCAGTCTCCCAGAGAATTTGCCCCTGCATTTAAGAGGGTAAAAACCTCTCGATCTAACTCATAGGATGTCACCGACATGATCTTTCCTCCTTAAATCTTTTCAATTAAAATTCGACCAAAACCCACACTCCATAACCCCCCTAAATAATGTTCATCGTGGAGAAACTTTTCCCAGTCCTCGACGTTTTGAACCTGACCCCGTGTAGTCCAAGACGTTAAAAAAACCGCCCCCGGAGGAAACCCTTCCACCCCAAACAAATTTTTAACTAAATTGCCTTTTTCGTCCGGTTGATCAAACAAACTAACACGGGGTTGACGGACTAAACCCATATCAACTAATAAATTAATACTGGTGTCAGGAACAATAATTAAGCGATCGCTGGGAATAGAACTGGGAACAGGCAATTTTTGCCCTTCATTCGGGTTGCGATATTGTACCTTTTCTAACTTCAACCACCGCAAATAAACCGTTTGATTATTTAACGAATTATCCGTGATCAAAACCTTATTTCGATCTAAATTCAAAGGCGACTGTTGAGATAATTGTTGAAAACGATTTAACCATTGTAAACAACTCACCCACCAGTTACCATAACCCAACACATGAACGGGCCACCAAACGGGCCAACCCCACCCTAAAGCGATCGCCCCTGGGGAAATAGCGTTATCCTGACCCCCAAACCAATGATTAACAAAATTAGCGTGGGTGTGTTCCGCGTGTTCCCGTAAAGCACCTCGCAGGGAACTCCCCGGAATAGCGGGAGTGCGATCGCTCAGGCGAAAAATCGGGTTATTATTTCCCCGACTGCTACTATCCGCCCCGCCAATATGTACAGGTTCTTGACAAATTAACCATTCTGTAGTCATGATGCAATCCTTAAAATAACCATAAATGTCCATAACCCAAGGCATCCCGATGAAAGGCATCAGGATATGGCCCCGACTCTGATAAAGGAGGTGTCCCTTCCCATAAATACACCGCCCCCGCAGGCGTCATCCATTCCCCAGGTGTCAATACCGAAACCCGACGGTTAGGGTCTTTGCGATCGCGTACCTTCTTCCACGACTGCCAAGGAATGCCCATTTCTGCCGCGTAACCCTTGACCCCTGGGGGTTTGGGGACAGAAATTTTCCGTCCGGGTTGTTGCCATAAAGCCGCCGTCAGTAAAATTCCCCCTTGGGGTTGGGGACAGGAGGCCGTTAACCACTTCCAAGTATTTTTTTCCTGAATAGGGCTAACGGTAACGGGGGTTCCCGCCCCCAATATTCCCCAGTCGGGGGGTTGATAGTCGCCGATAATTTTGACTAAAATTGACCATCCGGGGGCCATTAAGGTCGTTTGTTCGGCAAAAAATCCCCCCTCGTCCACGACTTGAAAGTCTTGGCGACGGTTATGGCTGAGGGTGAGAGACGACCAAGGTAAAGGCTGAAGCACGTTATCGGGGGCGTTACCGGACTTAAAAATCCACTTTTGCTCCTGCCAAAATAGCTGTAAAGTGTTACCCGGTATTAAATATTGACCCCCGATCACTTCAATATCTTTTCCTTGGTGTTCCGGTTGCACCTGCCATTGTTGCTGTTCATTCCACTGCATTCGATACAGGTTCGTGGGTAAGTTCGGGGAGGCAATATCAACATCGAGGGTATAAACGGGCAAGGGTAAGGGAACATAGAAATTAGAGTTATATTCCCAAAACGGCCCCCAGAGTTGACTTTGACTGGGTAAATTCAAACAAGCTGCCAACTGATGCCCATTCGGGGGCCAGCGACAACCGACTTGACCGCTATTTTGTCCGACGGGCGTTAAGTTGCCGATGGTGATCGGGCCTGTGGGAATGATTTTGTACCATCCTGTCATGGGTTAATCTCCTTTAAGAAAGGGAACAGGCAAGAGGCAATTTCCCTGGTTCCCAGGCTCCCGCCTGGGAATGTCTATGGGAGGCAGAGCCTCCGTGTTCAGCAGGCGGAGCCTGCATAGAGGCATTTCTAGGTAGAACCTAGAAACGAGAAAGCCAGTTATTTCGTTCTCGCTGTTGACGGGCTAAGAAACCCCGGAGGGCGATCCAGTTTTTCCACCATTGCCAACTTCCTAACTCTGTTTTCAGACTCTTAGTGTTTCCGATGGCGAGAAGGTCGATCTGTTGCCAACTCAGGGGTAAATGCACACTCGCCCACAGGGTATCCATGAGGGAACGAACCGTTGAGGGAGAATATTCTTCCAGGCGGGTACTGTCCAAATAAAACAACAACTTTTCCCAACAGTTCAGATCCGTTTTGTCCTCCCCGACGGGTTCAACGGCCATTAACAAATGCCACAATACCCAAGGACAAACCCAGTCCAAACTTTGACCGCTATTAAACAAAACCTGCACACAAACCCGATCCTTACCGAGATGTTTGGCTTGTTTGTAGGCTTCATTTAACCCCCGATGCCATAACGACTGCGGGATACGCCGTTGGGCAATAACCACCCCTAAACTAAAGGTCATATTCGGGCTAGGGATAGGATAAATTTGATTTTGATAAGACACCCAACCCGCTACAGGGGGATCAAGCGGTTGAGTTAAGGGGGTAGGTTGTCCCGTCCAAAGCTGATGAAGTTGGGATGTGAGAGCGATCGCATCGGTGATCGGCCCTAATAATAAGAAGTCATCCCCACCCGCAAAAATTACCCGTCCGTTGTGGTGATGTTCCGTCAGGTCGTATAACACCCGGTTCCAATATCCAAACAAAACCGATAGATCTAAAGTATGGGGAAGTTCCATCTGGCGAGTTAGATCCGGTAAATTAGGCGGTGAAAAACCGAGTTGATATTGTTCAATAGTTGAGGCGTTGGGATGCCAGTTCGACCAAGGTAATTTCAGTTTTTTATATTGTTCACCGGATAGCCATTTGCCCATATTGTCCCCATCGCCGCGCCATCCCACTGTCCATTCCACGGGACTTTCCCACCCGTTGGGAAGATCATTTTCCCAACCTTCCACCTCCTCAGCATCAATATTGCGACGCTCTAAAACTCTCGGATGAGCATAGGGGGGAGACTGACGATCCATTTGGGGAATACCCCAAGGTTTAAAAGGCGATCCAGACTGATAATATTCACTCAGCGCTTCAACTTCAGTATTCCAGCGTTCCGCATCCACAATATCAGCCACCCAAGCCGCCGCCGCCGCCGTGCGATCTGGAAATTGATCCCAAGGACATCGGGGGGGTTCTTGTCCCCATAAAGTTGTTAAGGTGGGAACGATAATTTCAGGGACGGAAGCCAAGCGTTTCACCATTTCCAAGCTATTGAGGCGATCGCTTTCGGAAAATAACCCCGCTAAAGAGCTTTTTTCCGCTATCCCTTCCCACCATTCCTTTAATACCTGATCTGGTAGTCCCCAAGTTCCTCCCGCTTCCACAGGTTGCAGACCCGGATGCCAGATCGATAAACTCCCCGAACTCGGACTGGTGCGTCCTCCCCACCAGTTCCCTTGCCATTGTCGGCCTAATTTTTGAGCATCAACGGAATGATGCAACTGTTTGATATCTTCGACAATGTGCTCCGACCGCAACAAGGTAGACTCCCCATAAACCGACCAAAAACTCAGGTTATCCCCTTGAATAACTTGCCATCCCAAGCCGTTTAACCGGGGGTTATGGCGGATGGAAGCGGTTTCTAGGGCCGTTAAAAACCGTTGCCATTCTTGTTTAAGAATGTCTTGGCAGTTTTCCCACCATTGGGGTTCGTCGGGAAATAAGCCAGTAATAATATTCGGGAGTTCAGCTTGCCAGAAGCTTTCATCGGTAATAGTTTCGCCGTTTAACCATTGCAGTAAAGGAGAGGACTGATGCAAGGGAACTAAAACCTTTCCTCCCTGTTTCTCCCAATGGTGAATAACCACCCCGCAGAGATAATGGCATAACCACGACGCAACGGCCCAGTCCCGCAGGCGTTGACCTCCAGCGAGGAAGCTTTGCACCGGGCCAAAGGTTAAAACACCGATGTGAGTTAGGGTGCGATCGCTGTGTTGTTGAATTTGTTCGCAGGCTTCTACAGAAGCGCCACCACCCCACCAAAATTGATTTTTTAAATATTCTGAAGTTTGCCAAGTGCCGCAGCTAGGATGGGTTGCTAAGGTGGGTTGATCGGGGGGCAAAGCTGCATAATATTGTTGTTGTTGTTTCAGCCAGTCTTGTAATTCCATTAGAGACTCCGTTTAACATCATTAACGAGTTGTTCAAATTCTTTGATTTTGCTATTAATAGGGGTGGTGAGATTGGCTAATTTGACAATATAGTTCAACCAATCAATCGCAATTTGAGCCGGATGGTCGGCGTGATTGACACCTTTTAATTGTTTGGTTTTTTCGTCTAAAATTTGATCAATCAAATCCCCTAATAAACTGTGATACAGTTCATTCCTGATTTCAAGAAAACTCTTGCTATGATCTGAAATACGAATCCAGTTAGAACAGTAAAAATCTTTAAAACTCTTCCAAGCCGGATCATTGATTTTATTAGTTATGTAGGTTTTTTGCAGATAACTATTGTAACCATTTCCCTCACTGAGCAAATTTTTAACCGTTGGGGAAATATCAAGTCTGAATTCTATATAATTTTGATTCTTTTCTTGATATTTTAAAATTGGTTTTTGAGTTTTATGATCTCTTTCCCAGTGATAAGCATTTCCGCCTTGATGTTGAACTAAACAAGCGATCGCTAATTCAAAAGACCCAGCAATTCTTAAATACCACTGCATCCACTGACCCCGTTCTCGAAAGGCTTTTTCACTCCATAAAGCAATTGCAATTCGTTCTAAAATATCCTCTTCAGCCGATAGCTTTTGCCGTTTTGCCGATAAGTTAAAAGAAACAGCCCGATCTAATTGCTCAAGTTTTGTTTTTAAGGTATTATCAGGATGATCTTGAATTAAGGTCTTTACCCCTAAAAAGTCTTGTATTTCTAATAATTGTTCAATTTGTGGAACTTTTAACCGCCATTGCCAATGAGTTCCCGTATGAAAATACGGTTGAGAATCTTGGCGAGACATATAGACAAAATCAATCGGATTTTTCGCTAACTGTTGTTCAAGTCCCCATAAATATAACGCCCCACTTAAGGCCGGGGTTCCACTACTATGTTGTACAATTAATTTCTGAGCATTAATCTTAGGACGATCCGAGGTATTCTCGAAAACAACACCCTTGGAATTAAAGGCAAATTTAGGATTTAATTGTTCTTCAATAAACTTTGCCATTTGATCCCAATTAGCAACCCCATTATCTAAATTAGGATCAATATCTAAAATTATTAAATCATGGGGAATGCCTAGTTTTTGACACCAAGCTTGCAAAAGATTTCGCCACCAATATCCATCAGACGTAATTAAATCACTCAATTCTTGTCCAGAAATATGATGATATTCAATCCAAGCTTGCTGATTCGTTAAAAGAATGACAAAATGCAGTAAAGTATCAGATTCCCGACTTTCCCACAGGTTTCTAATTAAAGGAAAATCAATCCGATCTAAGTCATTCCCTAATTCTTGATCGTTGTCCGCCGCCAGGTCTCGAACATCTTCTAAGGTATAACAGGCACCGAGTTGGGAGGTTCCTTGCTCTGAATCCACCCTCACATCATTGTTACCTAAAATCTGTAAAACAACATTTTTTCTCATATTGCTTAAGTGAAAAAAGGGAAAGACATCTAAGTTTTTATTCAAGCTTAATTGAGTTGAGTTTGTAAGTTTCTTTACTTTTACTTAATATACCAACGGCTAAGGAGGTTAGGGCAAAGACTGATTCAGCAAACCTAGACTGTCAAGCCTTTTCCTATTCCTGCTCTATTAGATTCTGTTGAATAAAATTAATCTACGACTTTTAACAAAGCCAATTTATTTTTTATATAATACTTCAATGATTTATTGAGTTTGATAAACAAGATTTAAGATATATGGAAATTTTCAATAATCAAGTCGGAATTGATTTACCCCATATATTAAATAAAACCCCGTAGGGTGCGTAAGTCCAGTACACAAACCCTTCAACCCTTTTAAAATCAATCTATAAATTTAGACTCCATCTATCACTTTAAGCTCAACAATAAGTATAGCCAGACTGTAGCATACAACTGAGAATTTATTGACCTAAAGGCATAGTTTTGTAAAAATGACTTTATTTAATCCGTGTTTCTACTATATAAATTTCACTTATAAATCATCAAATCTAATCGAATTCAGCAACAAATTATTAAATTAAATTTTTTTAAAAAATCACTCTTTTTAGAGATAGAATCCTACATTTTTTAAGCTAAATGGAAAATACTTTTAGCTTTAGAAGTGCTTCAATTGACAGATCACAAAGAATTTGAGCTAAAATAGAATTTTAATTATAAGTTAATTTAATATTTTATGGAAGCCCGCCTAAATTAAAGATTTAGTAAAACCCTCAAACTTATTAACACCGACTCATAATTTAAATTTAGGATGGTGTTCAGGCAACCCAAAAACTCACATTAGATTAAACCTAAATACTGATCTAATGGGAGATTTATTTTTACCCTTTAGTAGGCTATACCCATGAATAACCTGAACAAGCTTTCCTTAACAACTGTATTCTTTTTATTTGTATTAATACCGAGTCAAGCTTTAGCCGCGACCCTGATTTCGGATGAGGTGGTAGGAAGTTCAAAGCCAGAAGTTAAAAATACAACTTCTTTGCAAAACGGAGGTTTTACCATTACACCAAACCCCTACAATTCAGTGTTGGGGAATGGAACTGATGAGTTTACAAATTGGAACTTTGATTTTGGTGTCTCTGCTATTAAGGGTACCGTGACTAAAGCCTTGGTGGATTTGGATTTAACACCATTTAGTTTATATGAAACGGATAAATTCTCAATTTCGGGAATTGGTTCTGTCGCGTTTAATGATTTTTCACCCTTGGGCCCAGTTAAGTCCCCTAATAAGCAATCATTTCAAATTGATTTGTTGAATTTTTTCAGTGCTGGAACGATTTTAACAGCGTTTAATGATAGCCAAGGAAGCTTACAAGCTGGTTATGACGATGATGCGATTGTCTCTTTCGCAAAAATGACTTTGGAAGTTCAACCGACTTCTGTACCCGAGCCAGCCACAACATTAGGTTTATTGGCTTTAATTGGACTAGGAAGCCCCCTTTTAAAGAAACGTAAATCCTAGTTTCATGGGTATTAACCTCCAGTATAATTTCATTTTTTATTCAGGATAGTGTAGTCTCACAAACTTAGGAATATAAAAAATTAGGTGTGTTAGGCGAGTAAGCTTTGTTAGGGAAATTCCTAACAAGTAGAACCACCTAATGCACCTGATTAGTTAAAATATTATTCAAGTTGAAATTCATAGGGTCTTAATCCTATTGAGCAACTTTAATCGGCCCTTCAATACTCCCACTAAAAAATTGTTGTACAATCGCACTATCGGTTGTGTAAGCTTCCTCAATCGTGCCTTGCCATTGAATTAATCCTTGATACAAAAACACAATCCGATCAGCCGTGCGTCGAATGGTACTATCTTGATGGGTCACAATTCCGTAGGTACTGCATCCTTTTCCACTCTGTTGTAAATCTCGAATTAAATCTTCAATAACGGTTGATGCAATCGGATCTAAACCGGCGGTAGGTTCGTCATATAAAATAACCTCTGGAGTCTCCCTGGGATTTTCGGGATTTGGCATAATTGCACGGGCAAAACTCACCCGTTTTCGCATTCCTCCAGACAGTTCTGCAGGATAGCGATCGCCAATATTGGGTAATCCTACCATTTCTAACTTTTCATTGACTAATTCTCTAATTTTTCGAGGAGGTAATTTTGTATGTTGATACAATAAAAAACCGATATTTTCCGTAACCGTTAAAGAATCAAATAGTGCCGCCTGTTGAAATACCATGGCAATGCCAATCGGATCAGTAATATCATCTACCCATCCTTGCCGTTTTTTTCCTAATACATAAACCTCCCCCCTATCAGGAGGTAAAAGTCCAGCAATAATTCGCAAAATCGTTGATTTTCCTGTTCCTGAAGGGCCAATAATTCCTAAAGCTTCTCCCCGATAAATCGTTAAATCAACCTGCTCTAAAATCACTTGGGAACCAAAAGCCTTACTGACTCCTTTTAACTCAATTAAAGGTTCTAAGGATTCTGATCGTTTAGATAAGACCAAGTTATCTTTCAAATCCCTGGGTTCAACTTCAATTCGATGACTTTTTCCGGTTGTGCTGTCTTTCATGATCTCGCTAAACCCTTCTCATCATTGTACCTTTGACCCTATGCCCTTGTTCTGAGCGAAATAAGGATAACCCTCATCCCCTTGATTTTTTTTTGGGGGAATCCTCAGAATAAGATAGAAAAATAGCCTTGTTAAGTTCAACTCTAGTCGTTATTTTACGGCCAGCCTCCCATACTGTATTGTAAATTGGTCGTCAAACCCTGCTTATCCATCTGAGATATATACTTATGCCAACTGGTTCATTCAAACACACCCTTCGCAGGATGATGAAATTCAGACTCTATCTGGGTTTTTCCAACTCGCGTTCTCCTCGGATGGTCAATCAATGGTTTAAATGGTTAGCACCCGGACTATTTGTAAAACGCTGGATGGCGATTAGCGCTACCGGGGTGTTAGTGACCAGTTTGGGGTTAGCGATTTGGACGGGAATGACCCCGATTTATTACATCCTACAATTGCTGAAAAATTTCTTAGGATGGATTACCACTGTTATTCCGAATTATATTTCAGGGCCATTGATGATTGCTTTGGGAATTCTTTTGATTCTGTGGAGTCAAACCCGGAGTTTAAATTCTATTAGTGAAGCGTTTCATCCAGCCGGAGATGAACAATTAATTGATCGGTTATTAAGTCATCGCCGTTTATTACGGGGGCCAAAAATTGTAGCCATTGGCGGTGGAACTGGGTTATCGACTTTATTGCGAGGATTGAAAGAATATAGCGCTAATATTAGCGCCATTGTTACGGTTGCAGATGATGGAGGTTCTTCTGGTCGATTACGTCGAGAAATGGGGGTTTTACCACCGGGAGATATTCGCAATTGTTTAGCAGCATTAGCCGATGAAGAACGATTATTAACGGAATTATTTCAATATCGGTTTACCGCAGGAGATGGATTAACCGGACATAGTTTTGGGAATTTATTCTTAACTGCAATGTCAGAAATTGAAGGAGATTTAGAACAAGCAATTGCAGCCAGTTCTAAAGTTTTAGCCATTCGAGGTCAAGTTTTACCCGCCACGTTAACAGACGTTCATTTATGGGCAAAATTAGCCGATGGTCGGCGCATTCATGGGGAATCTAGTATTACCGAAGCGAAGGGAAAAATTGTGACAATTGGTTGTATTCCCCCGAATCCTCCTGCCCTTCCCAAAGCCGTACAAGCGATTTTAGAGGCAGATTTTATTATTATCGGCCCTGGGAGTTTATATACCAGTGTCATTCCCAATTTATTAGTACCTGAAATTGCCGAAGCAGTAGCTTCTCGAAATGTTCCCCGGATTTATGTTTGTAATATTATGACTCAGCCGGGAGAAACGGACGGTTACAGTGTTTCGGATCATATTAAAGCCATTGATAAAGCTTGCGGTTATCAACTCTTTGATGCGGTGTTACTTCAAGGGACAGTTCCCCCAGCCCAAGCTTTAATTCGTTATGCTCAAGAAGATTCTCACCCGGTTGTATTAGATCGAGATAACGTTAAACAATTAGGCCGAAGAATTGTGATGAGTAATATTATGGATGTTAACGAAAAGACAGGATATTTACGCCATAATCCCTATCGTTTAGCTCAAATTCTATTACGCTGGTATAACAAAAACTAACTTTATCCTAGATAATTAATAACTGACGATGGGCGAGAAAACCTCGCCCCAACTGATAACTGATACTTGATAACTGATAACTGAATATGACTCAATTTCATCTTCCCAACGCTGAAGCCACCCGTGAATTCGGAAAAAAATTAGGGCGATCGCTCCCTGCCAATAGTATTCTATTATTAGAAGGAAATTTAGGAGCCGGAAAGACAACTTTTGTCCAAGGATTAGGAGCAGGGTTAGGCATTCCCGAATCGATTGAAAGCCCTACATTTACCTTGATTAATGAATATCTAAACGGCAGAATTCCCTTATATCATTTAGATTTATATCGGCTAGAAGGCTGGGAAATTGAAGACTTGAATTTAGACCAATATTGGGAAGGAATCGAAGTAGAACCAGGAATTGTTGCCATTGAATGGGCCGACCGTTTACCTTATAAACCCGAAAGTTATCTGCAAATTGAATTAACCTATACAGAAACAGGTGAGCGAATCATCACCATTTTTAAGATGGGTCAGGGAGATTTTAACCTCAATGGGAATGATTGTTAATGTTCAAGCTTGACTGAAACTAAATGCAATCCTCAAATCACTTTACAAACTCATCCAATTGTAGGATAATTTAAACATACTGATCCCAATCTTCCCCATATTGAATAAATGCCTGCTCCCATCCCCGTCTATAAGAAAAAGGAATCCCTAATTTTTTTAACTGATTGATATTCCATTCGCCATTCGGTTTTTTACAACTTCTGAGTAACTTTTCTCGATCTTTGCGTTTCTTGGGAATTTCCATTTTTTTACCTCCGAAATTCTAGTCTTGAATTCCAGTCTAACCGATTGCAAAAATAACCCCATGATTCACCCAGCAAAACCCTTAGTATTTCTCGCTGCTTTTGTTTCTCTGAGTATTGTTTCGGCATCTGTTACGGTTCAAGCTCAAACTAAAAGCAAAATTACTCTGAGCATTGACGGATTAAAAAATAAAAATGGACAAGTTTGTGCGAGTTTATTTGCGAGTAATAAAGGCTTTCCCAGTAATGGAGACGATGCGATTCAAAAACGTTGTACCCGTATTACAGAAGTTCCTGTCATCATGACTTTTGATAATTTACAACCGGGTAGTTATGCTATTGCGGTTCTTCATGATGCGAATAACGACAAAACAGCTAACCGTAATGGGTTAGGAATTCCCACCGAAGGATTTGGTTTCTCTAAAAATCCCGCTATTCTCACAGGGCCACCAAAATTTAATGATGCGGCTGTTGTCGTGGCAGGAGAGAATACTAATATTAATATTAAATTGCAGTATTTATTTGGAGGTTAAGGATAAATTTAGTTTTTAATTCTTTGTATAAAAAGGTTAATATAAAATCAATACACATTGTCAGCCGAATAGAAATAATCTATTCGACAGGTCATATCCAGATTAATATGATATCATTAGACTCAGGTTAACCTTGATAGTCTTTATGTATGTATATTGAGGAACTTCATCTCCAAAATTTTAGAGGATTTAAAGAATTAAAGCTTCAGTTTCCCCGGAACTTAGCTGTTATTATTGGTGTGAATGGTTCGGGGAAATCTTCTATTTTAGATGCGATCGCTATTTTTTTATCAATTTTATCAATTTATATCAATCAACCACAGTTAAAAAGACGACGAAAAAACTCAACATTAAGTGATCAAACAGGGTTGACAGAAGATGATATTTATATCAATGCTCAAGAATCTGAAAATTTAATTCGGGTTATTATTGAACCTCATCAAAAAATTTCATAGTCAATTAGAAAAAGTAAAGATAATTCAACCATTAAACAAGTTGAAGCAGAAGAATTATTAAGCCATATAAAAAAACTTTAGAAGCTTTAGAGCAAAATCCATCCTTAAGTCTCCCAGCATTGGTCTATTATAAAACTAATCGAATGGTTGTAACAGATTTAGCCAGACGATTAGCAATACTTAATCCATCAGTAGAGGAACCTGCAAAAGTATTAGAAGGAAAAGGGATTGTTTTAATTGATGAAGTTGACTTACATCTACATCCCCAATGGCAAAGAATTGTTGTTCCAGCATTAACTAATACCTTCCCCAATTGCCAATTTATCGTTACTACACACTCACCTCAAGTATTAAGCCGAGTTCATAAAGAAAATGTGTTCATCTTAGAAAATTATGAAGTTATTGAAGAGACCCCTTATACTTTTGGAAAAGATAGTAATTCAATCCTTTATGAACTGATGGGAGTTACAGAACGTCCCCTTGAAGTTCAACAACAGTTAGATGAATGCTTCCAACTGATTGATAATAACAAAATTAAAGAAGCAGAAATAAAGTTACAAAAATTAACAAGTTTATTGGGAGAAGACGATCCAGAATTGGTTAGAGCTTACACCCTAATCAATTTTTTTAACCAAAAAGAATGAAGCGAATTATTAAAAGAACAGAACCTTCTTGTTTGTTGAAATATCGGCAAACTGCAAATGCAACCTATGAGGATTATCGACCAAAAGACCCCCTCAAAAAAGCATTACTGGAAGAACAAGGTTATATTTGCTGTTATTGTATGAAACGGATTTCCGAAGAGAACATGGAAATTGAACATTTCAAACCTCAATCCGTTGATCAATATCCAGAATTAAGGTTTACAGGAAAAACATGGTCTAAAGAATTCTTGCGAAAAAAAATTAATGAATGGCAAAATAGAAATAAAAAAGGGCAATATAATGAGTATTGCCAGTTTGTTGTTTACTATTTAAGTAAGCGGTTATAAGATATTCAGTACATCCTAAGACGCATCAAATCTTAACGCCTGACCCCGAACTTCTGTATTTAATTTTCCTTGGGCATAAACAACTTGACCCCCAACAATAGTATAAACAGGCCATCCGGTTAACTCCCACCCTTCAAAGGGACTCCAACCACATTTACTGACTACTTCTTCCCGCAAAACCGGATGATAATTTTCTAAATCTACTAATACTAAATCCGCATCATAACCCACTTCTATTTTGCCTTTATTCGGTATTTTATACGCTTTTGCTACAGCCGTAGACATCCAATTAGAGACTTGTTGAACCGTGCATTTTCCAGCCATTGCTTGTGTTAACATTAAAGGTAAAGAAGTCTCAACTCCGGGCATTCCTGATGGCGTATTGGGATAGCCTTTTGCTTTTTCTTCTAACGTGTGGGGAGCGTGATCTGTGGCGATAAAATCAATCACCCCATCTAATAATGCTTTCCATAATATTTCATTGTCTTGAGGCGATCGCAATGGCGGATTCATTTGGGCTAAAGTTCCTATTTGATCATAAGCATTAATATTTAATAATAAATGCTGTGGGGTGACTTCTGCCGTTACCCATTCCGGTTTATCTTGACGCAATAACTCCGCTTCATCTCCCGTTGATAAAT
Source organism: Planktothrix tepida PCC 9214 (assembly GCF_900009145.1). NCBI lineage: Bacteria > Bacillati > Cyanobacteriota > Cyanophyceae > Oscillatoriales > Microcoleaceae > Planktothrix > Planktothrix tepida. Next base: position 224,889 of record NZ_LN889803.1, on the reverse strand, counting down.
GCAGAATATGTAAACGCCGTTGATATTTTTTAGAAAGTTTTAAGGCGAGTTGAGTAGCTTGTAAGGCAGCTAAATTATCTTGAATGGTAGAATGAATGGCTGGATCAGTTATTCCGGCAAATTCTTGACGACGTTGATTAATTCGAGCTTGATCTTCAGCATGAACCGCAATTAAGCGAGCGCCTTTTGCAAAAATCTGGTCTAATATTTCTTCTTGAGAAACCAATAAATCTCCGTGCATTGACCCCATAAATATTTTAATCCCCGGAGTCGGATTAGCGTCTAATAAATCGGGTAAATTTTCGGCTGTCGCCCCAATAAAAAAGCCATAATTAACAATACATTTTTCAGAAGCTCGTCTTAATTTATCATCTAAATTTGCTTGTGTTGTTGTTAACGGGCGAGTATTGGGCATTTCTAAAAATGAAGTCACTCCCCCTTTTGCACAAGCACAACTCGCTGTAAATAAATCTTCTTTATATTCTAAACCTGGTTCTCGGAAATGCACCTGCGGATCAATCACACCCGGTAACACAGTTAACCCTTCTGCATCAATCATTTCCCAATCATTTCGACCCAAAGCATGATGATCAATCTCTGAAGCAATCTCAACAATTTTGCCATCAACAAGGGCGACATCTCCGAGCAGAAAATCACCATTCGGTAACAAAATCCGAGCTTGATGAATGAAGACACCATAAGAATTAGACATAATTTGCTTTATCCGATCTACTATTAAACGATTTAACCTCAAATTTGTCTTTTGATGATCAGGAACTATCATTCCCCAATTGCAGACAAATTTGATATGATGAATGTAGTTTCTTGTCCAGTGATCCGTTGCGTATGAGTAGCCCGCCCAATCAAGAGCCAAATCCCGTTAAACCTTCCCCTCAACAGCAAGAGAACCCTTGGGTAGAAATCCTCAAAACCATTACTTTGAGCATCTTTTTGGCGTTAGGCATTCGCACCTTTGTTGCTGAAGCTCGCTACATTCCCTCTGGGTCAATGTTACCAACTTTGGAAATTAATGATCGATTGATTATTGATAAAGTTGGCTATAAGTTGGGAGAACCCCATCGGGGTGATGTGGTGGTGTTTAGCCCCACAGATGAACTCAAAAAACAATATAAAGATGCGTTTATCAAAAGAATTATCGGTTTACCCGGGGAAACGGTGGAGGTAAAAAATGGGTTAGTGTTTATTAATGGTGAACCTCTCCCGGAAAAATATATTGCGGAAAAACCTCAATATAATTGGGGGCCAGGAACAGTCCCAGATGGCCAGTATTTAGTGCTCGGTGATAACCGTAATAATAGTTACGATAGCCATTATTGGGGTTTTGTCCCCCGTGAAAATATTATCGGTCGAGCTACCGTTCGTTTTTGGCCTCCTGACCGCATGGGTGGACTCGGTGATCCTGATTATCCCCCCGATGAACAAAAATAATAAAATAATAAAATCAAGACGGTTTCTAGGCTAAATTATGAATAATTAGTATTAATTTTAGCCGAGAATTTTTGTTTTGATCTTACGTTGAAATCCCCCTTAAAAAGGGGGAATTTTAATCAATGCTTCTCTTAAAATCTAGGTCAATTGCTCCGGATCTAAATCCCCGATACTGCCAAACTGTAACACAGTTTAAATGCAGTATTAAGAGGGGATAGTTAAGGGTCACAAATGCAGACTAAAACCTTACACCACGATAAAATCCAAGGATAACGACGGAGTCGTTTTATCTTGGACAACAGCAACATATTCACCTGGGGCACCTTTATAGTAAATAATGGTGTCCAGTGCTGCTCCTCCAAGAACGTTGGTATCTTTTTTCAAGCCATAATCGCTAAGGGGGCCTTTAACTTGAAACTTATCCCCTTCTGCGTAGTTAAAGTCAGTGATCACGGCATAACCAACGTTAGTTCCAGCATAAAACACACCGGAAGTATCGCCTAAAATAAACTTATCTGCACCAGTACCACCTGTGAGAGAATCATATTCTCCAGATGTGTAGCCATACCCTTGCAGAAAATCATTACCACCACCACCATTTAAACTATCTGTACCACTACCTCCAAATTGAGTATCATTACCATCACCACCTATCACAGTATCATTACCGCTACTAGCAGATAAGTAGTTAGCAGAAGTATTACCATTGATTGTGTTTGCTAGAGTATTTCCGTAACCGTTAACAGCACCCACTCCTAAAGTTAGGTTTTCAACATTACTGGGCAAAATATAAGATGCTAGAGAAGAGGTTACTAAATCAGTTCCTTCAGCAGCATTTTCTACAACGGTATTAACAGAACTCGCAGCTAGAATATAGCTATCATTCCCGGCACCTCCGGCTAAATAGTTGGTTCCTGCACCACCAACAGCAGTATCATTCCCGGCACCACCATAGAGGGAGTCATTTGCATCTCCACCCCAGAGGTAGTTTGCAGAGCTATTCCCATTAATTATATTTGCTAAGGTATTTCCAAAACCGTTAACAGCACCTGCTCCTAAATCCAGGTTTTCAACATTACTGGGCAAAGTATAAGACACTAGAGAAGACGTTACTGCATCCGTTCCAGAACTGGCGGCTTCAACGACGGTATTAACAGAACCTGCCTCCAAGACATAACGATCATCTCCTATACCACCAACAAGATAATTGGTTCCTGCACCTCCGTAGAGGGAATCATTACCCGCATCACCGTAGAGAGAGTCATTCCCACTATGACCATAAACTAGGTCATTCCCACCTCGACCGTAGACTGTATCGTTACTTTCATAGCCATAGATATAGTCATTCAGTGAACTTCCGTAAAGATCATCGGGAGAAGTTGTACCGTAAATAGTAGCCATGTTAAAACACTCCTGGTTAAAATTACTGAGATGGTTTTGGAGCCCAAAATTACAGTCCGCAGTTCCTCGTCAAATTTACTGAAACTACGCTCTTGTTAACAACGTATATCCAGCTATTTTGAGCTTATGCACTCCACTGAAACTATGTTGTTGTTAAGATTTATCTCCAGCCGTTCTGAACTTATGCACTTTTAAGTCGGACACCAGGTTTTAATGACTCGACCTGTAATTTTTTGTCCCAACCAAGGGGTATTAATAGAGCGAGATTTCAGGGTATTTGCATTGACTATCGAAGGCTGTTGAGGGTCAAATAATATCATTTCTGCGGGTTGGTCGGGTTGAATAGAAGGGGGTGTTTGTTGTAAACAAAGAGCAGGTTGACTGCTTAAGACTCGCCATAAATCTAAGGCTGACCATTGCCCAGATTCAACAAAGGTTTTCCATAATAAGGGTAAGGCTAATTCTAAGCCAATTGCACCCGGAGGAGCGTCGGAAAAAGCGACGGTTTTTTCTTCATAGGAATAGGGAGTATGATCAATAGCGATCGCATCAATAACTCCTGTTTCAATTCCTTGAATTAAAGCCTTTTGATCCGAGGGATTTCCTAAAGGCGGATCTAATCTTAAGTTAGGATCATAGGGGAGAGGAATAGAATTAACAACAGTTAGATTTTCTAAGGTTTTAGCATCTTCTAAAGGTTGATTCCAAATGCGATTAATGGATGTTGTATTTAATAATAAGTGCATCCAGGTGGTACTGGCTGTAATTGGTAAATGACGAGCTTTCGCTTGGGCAATTAATTCTACACTTCGCGCCGTAGAAACCCGCATAATATGAATGGGGGTTTGTGTGACTTCAACTAACTCTAATATAGCGGCTAAGGCTGCGGTTTCAGCATAGTCTGGTATTCCGGGTAAACCGGATAAGATAGAATCATTGCCTTCTCGCATGACTCCATTAACAACTAATGTGTGATCGCAAGGATAGAAGGCTAAGGGTTTATTTAAAGGTTTTAAATATTCTAATATTCTTCGTAATAAGGCTAAATTTTGTAACGGTTGACCATCGGCAAAACCGACAACACCTGCATTAGCTAATTCGCTAAATTCTGTCATATTTTGACTCGCAACTTCTTGGGTGAATGCGCCCCAAAAATGCAAGTTTGGAAGCGAAAATCCAGAATTTATAGAAACTTTCCGAGATCGTTCTTTTAATAAGGTTACTGTTGCTGGATTATCAATAGCGGGAATCGTATTCGGTAAAATCGCTAACCGAGTAAATCCTCCGGCTGCGGAGGCATTTAATAAGGTATTTAAAGTTTCCCGCTCCTCAAATCCTGGTTCTCCACTATGACTATATAAATCAACTAATCCAGGGCCTAAAATCAACCCTTCGCTATTAATAATGTGGGTATTTTCCGGGTAATCATTAATATAAGATTCAATGGTCTTAATATAACCATCCATCACTAAAACATCAGCAATTTGATCTCGTTTAGAAACCGGATCAATCACACGAACTTGCTTTAATAGTTGACAATTCATATTCAGAATAAAACAGTTAAACCGATAACTGATAACTGATAACTGGTACAGACGTGCCATGGCGCGTCTCTACACTGATAACTATAACGCTCCAGCCACAGTTTTATCGAGAATACTACCGGATAAATGGCTTGTAATATTAGCAGCTTGTAATACAGGTAAACCCTCAATTCCGTGAGGATAATCAATCACTGTCACCGCACCATTCCCTTGTTTAAAATTCCAAAAATGCTCCGGTGGTAAATTAAATAACTGACACAAAAGGGCTTTATTAATGGCATCATGGGCAACCACTAATATTGTTACAGGTTGATGATTATACGTTTCAACAATTTTTTTCCAAGCCACTAAAGACCGTTGCCAAACCTGTTGTAAATTCTCCCCTTCCGGCATTTGAACCGTTTGGGGTGCTATTTTCCATTCCTGTAATAATCCAGGGTAAAGCTGTTCGATTTCCGTCTCGAATTTACCTTCCCATAACCCGTGACTAATTTCGCAAAATTCCGGTTCTAATTGTAATTCTATCCCTGGATGTTCTTGCAAAATAATCTCGGCGGTTTCTTTCGGACGTGCCATCGGACTTGTTACGGCAAAATCAATCTTAATGTCTTTTAAAAATTCTGCGGCTTTGCGACCTTGTTCTCGACCATTATCATTTAACGGCACATCAATTTGCCCTTGAAATTGCCCCATGCGGTTCCATTCCGTTTCCCCATGACGCACTAATAATAATCGTGGCCCTTGATGTCCGGGGCGCACCGAAGGCAATTTATGGCCGACATGAGTGGTTAGGTTCATGGACTCTAATTGGACATCCGCAGGTTTCGGTAATTCTCCGGGGATAACATTAGTAAAATTCAAAATACTAATGCCACAATTAGATTGTTGCAAAGCTTGGTAAAATTGGGGTTCAATGCCCAAAGCTGTCGCAATTAAACAGCGATTAATTCCATTATGAGCTACTAATAAAACCGTTTGATTTTGATGACGGCTTAAAATTTCGCGCCAAAATTGTTTGGCTTGTTCAAATAATGCGATTACCGGAAAATGTTGTTTTTCCCCTTCCGGTGTTGGAACCCGCATCGAAAACTCATGGGGACATTCTTGCCAAGCTTGATATTCATCGGGGAACTGTTCGAGAACCACTTGACGTTCCATCCCCGCCCACAATGGTAAATCAATTTCCATCAACAAATCATGCGGCTGAAGTTGAGGTGGGTTTGACAGGCGCGTTACAATAATTTCAGCCGTTTGTTTGGCCCGTTGCAGGGGACTGCAATACAAGGCATCGAACGTCAAACCAGTCAAGGCATCACCCACTTTTTGCGCCGCCACAGAACCTTTTTCTGTTAAAACAGAGTCGTCCAAGCGACCTTGAATTCGACGTTGGGCATTATAGGTACTTTGACCATGACGGACAAGAATTACACGGGTCGTCATTTTTTAATTGAGGAGTTGGACTTTTAAACTAGAGTTGAGCCGAATTTAAGCCAGATGCCATTGTACCTTGTTTAGGACAGCATCAGTTAAAATATTGTGTTTCTAGCTCAAACTCGGTAATGTTTTACCCTCACGCTTGGAACTCATGACACTGAAACGCTGGATTTTAGCAATTTTAACAGTAGTAGCGGTTAGCTTTTTGAGTTTATCTTTACTTGATAGTTGGACTCAACCGCAAATTCAAAGCCGTTTGGAATTATATCAAACCAATTTACTGCTTCATGCCTCCCAATGGCAAGGCCAGGGAACGCAAGAGGAAAGTTTAATGACATTGAAGGATAATTTAATTGGCAAAACTCCTGTAGAGGAAGCTTATAAGCAATATCAACAGGTACAAGAATCTGCTGAAAAAAGTTTAGCCAAAGTTCAAGCTAATGAAACTTCAATTGCACCGGATTCTTTAAAACAATTACAACAACTGAATCAGGATTTACAATTGCAAATTGGCATCTTACAAACTCAGTTAGGTCAACCCGATAAAGCCTTAAAAACCTGGAAGGATTTAATCGAACCTCAAGATAGTGAATTTCTCGTTTCTCCGACTGAAAAAATGACAGCACAAGTATTAACGGGATTATGGAAAACTCCAGCCCGATTATTACCCGATGCTGAACCAATTTTACAAAAACAGTTAGACGGTTGGTTTCGTTATCAAGCTTTAGTTAAGCTCTATACCTTACAACAGCGTCCAGAAGCATTAGTGGCTTTAGAAACCCAAGAACAACAACGGGCAGAACAAGCAGTTGTTAAGTTAATAATTGTGAGTGCAATTCCAGGGATGGGATTAGTTATTGGGCTTTTATTAGCTATTGCTTTAGGCATTCAAACCCTCCTCAAAGGTAAGTCTTCTATCCTCGCAACAAATATGGATGTTGCTTGGTTAATTCCTTGGAATGGAGAAACAATTTTACAAGTTTTTGTGGTGGGATTTGCCTTACTCGGTCAACTGTTCATTCCTCTAACTTTAAGAGCGATTTTCCAAGAGTTAAATATTCAACCCAGTAGTTTTGAAATTAGGACTCAAGCGGTTTATATTTTAATCACCTATCTATTATTAATGATAGGAGGATTTTCGGTTTTGTATTTTTCAATTAAACCCTATTTTCCGTTGCCCGAAGGCTGGTTTACCCTAAACTTTAAAGGAAATTGGTTTCTTTGGGGTTTAGGGGGGTATTTCGTCGCTTTACCGTTGGTGATTTTAGTTTCTTTAATTAATCAGAAACTTTGGGATGGACAGGGGGGCAGTAATCCGTTATTACCGATTGCATTAGAAAGTCGCGATAGTGTGGCGTTAACGATCTTTTTTATTACCGCCTCCATCGCCGCCCCAATCTTTGAAGAAATTATGTTTCGAGGATTTTTATTACCGTCCTTAACTCGTTATTTACCCCTAGGAAGTGCGATTATTTTAAGTGGGTTTTTATTCGCCGCAGCCCACTTAAATATTTCGGAAGTTTTACCGTTAATGACGTTAGGAATTGTGCTAGGGTTTGTGTATACGCGATCGCGCAATTTATTAGCCTCTATGTTCATGCACGGTCTATGGAATAGTGGCACTTTGTTGAGTTTGTATATTCTCGGAAGTGGGGGAAGTTAGAAGCCATTCTATAGCTTGCAAAAAACTTAACTTTTGCTATATAAAAATATATAGCAATCCCTGTAGGGGTTAGGTCTCCTAACCCAGACGCAAACGGGGTTGGAAGACCCAACCCCAACAATAAAATGTTATAGCACCAAGTTTATTTCCTTTTTCCTAAAATTGTTGAGAAGTTGTTTGGGAGTTCGTTAACAGATTTAGCGGGTTTTTCGCAACCTACTAACATTAAAACGAACAGGAGAATAAATAGAACACAAATCACCCCCCAAACCCCATCAAAATCCCAACCATCATCTTTTTTGATAAAGCGTTTATTACATTCTGTGCAAAAGCTTTCCCAATTTTTATCAGGATGGGTAACAATATGACACATTTTTTCACCTTTACGATTTTTGCGACATTCCATAAAACCTCCTGTTTAACTTTCAATAGAAATCAATAACAAAACACTTCCTAATGCAAAAACACTGAGTTCAATAGCGATCTCTTCTTGTTGGCACATTTTCCCCCAATAGTGAATACTAGCTAAGAGTTTTTCCCAGTTATTCACTAATTTTTTAACTTGAGTAAAAGACTTGATCACAACCAATTGATCAGGGATAATTTCACCGTTTTGGTTTTTCCACCATCCCAGAAAATGGGGTAAGACTGTTGCACCGCCTAAACTATCCGCAACATCCCTTGATAACCCTTGAATTTGATTAGAATACTGTTGAGGAAAAGGGATAGCAATACAGGATTCGCAACAGCCAATATTAGGGGATGAAGACTGGATAATCTCTAAAATCGGGGGAACAATAACGGAGTTTTGGGGAAAGGCGATCGCATTTTGATTTAATTGTTCAAATGCTGTTTTTAAGGTGGAATCATCTTGTGCCATTTCTAGCATAATCTGTTGAATGTGTTGCAGTGTCATCCGTCCTCCTAATTCAGTTTACCGATAGCTTGTGTAGGGGCGAGGCGTGCCTCGCCCCTACGGATTTTGGTTTAATAGGGCAAGGTTAAAACGAGTTTTTGTTCTTGAGGGAAATCCCCCAAATAAAGATAAGCTGCTGCCTGTAAAATCAACTCGGAAAACAGAATTCTGTGATATAATCGATTGTTAGTCAGAGAGCAGAAATATTGACAAGCTGCTAACTCTCCCTCCCAAGAAAAATCCCACCCGCCTAAGATATGATGACTGTCATGAATCGCCCGATACAAAAGGTTATCTTCACGAGACAAAACAACCGGATCATTGAAATCAGTGCTAATCTTTAACACCCCTGTTAGACGCACATCTTCAGTCATTTCAGCAGCCGATTGATACGGTTGTCCCGCAATATATTCGACCGGAAATGGTACTTGTAAAAACAAGTGATGTATCCATTCACTGAATCCTTTTTGATCACGACGGTTGAGGGTATCACCCTTGCACTTCAGATAGTGAATAGCCAACCGTTTCCGATAGTTGGGACTAGATTTTGCCCTTGCAAAGAAAGAGAAAATCGATTGAAATCGAATCTCTGATGCTGTTAAACTAGACATAAGTAAATTTGTTTGGTCGTTGGTCAATTAGTGATCAACGGCTTTCCTACAGAGAGGTAAACCGTTGTGCTATCGAATTTTCGAGGTTCGGTGAGGTTCAGGAAACTAACTCGGTTTTGCTAATGTCTCAACCTTTAAACACAATGTACAACGGGCTTTTGATATCCTCTATAAATTGGAAAAACTTTCCACTGTTGAGGAAAAGAGCGGAAAATTTTTCCAGTTACTTGTCAAATTCATTCCTGTGTGTCTAACCTAAGTTGTCAACCCAATATGAGAGTCCTTCATCCAGATATTTTTTTTGACTGGTTACAAGAAAAATATAAAAACAAAAAATATGATTTAACTTTAACTCTTTTGCATAGAGAAATTTTAAAAGCAAAATATTTAAGTTGTGATGGTAAAATTTTAAAGGATACAGAAGTAAACAATAGATTAAAAAAAGTCTGTAATAGAACTACTCTTAATATTTATAAAAGAATTTGTAAATCAGTTGGTGAAATAAATAAAGACAAGCAAGAACAGGACTTACCTAAATTCTGTGAAACACAAAGAGATGAAAGAGAAACTTTATTTTCGGAGTGGCTACAAACTCAATATGCAAGTCCTGAGTTTCAGCAATATCTGACAGAACATATAGGCTCAAATCAGGAGGATGAACAAGCAGAACAAGTTTATCAATCGCTTCTACGACTTGATTTTAGAAAGTCTTCCGGTATTTTTGCGGATTGGGAACAACAGAATAAACCTGCTGCTTGTTTATTAGTTTATGGCAAAAAAAAGCATGGTCAAGAATGGATTATGAGAAGATTGATGACTAAACCAAAATATTCTAAAAGAATGTTTTATACCTGTTCTTTTAGCTCCTATATATCTGATTCAAAAAAACTATGGAAATGGCTAAGTGAAAAAATCGGAATACAATTTAATAGGAAACAATTATTAGAAGAAAATCAACTTAGGATTATTAAGGCTTTAAAAGAACAGCTTCAATATAACAATATTGTTTTGATTTTTACGGATTTACAAGCAAATAGCTTAGAATATCCTCAAGAATTTATTGATCAATTTTGGGTTCCCTTATGTAATCGATTGTTTTCACAACAAGCACAGCCTAATTCTTGTAATAAGCTCCTAGTTTTTTTATTAGCTGATGAACCTGAAATTAAAAATTGGTGTCAAAATTGGGTCAGCAATATTAATGAAAATTGGTCAATAACAGAGCCGATACAATTACCAGAACCTAAACCCATTTGTCCAGAAGATGATTTAATTCCTTGGCTAAAGCAAGAAACTGATTATCTTCCTCGACAGTTAACAGTTAATCCTCGGAAAACGGCTCAAGAGATTTTATCTAAAACAAATCAGGGAGTTCCTGAAGCTGTTTTAATGTATATTTATAGTGATTTATGCCAGTATGATCAGTCAATACTTGAGTCTTATTCAATCTTAAAATGAGGTAAAACGTATGGAATATGCTATTTTCGATGCTCGCTATCATTACACAGGAAGAAAACCCGAAAAACCTGTGGAGTACGCTGACAAAAAGGTTTATCCCTATATTGCTAAAAAAGGGTTAATAGAGGCTGTTAATTTAGCGATGGAATTAGATCGACCTTTACTATTAAAAGGTGAACCGGGATGCGGGAAAAGTTGTTTAGCTGCGACGGTTGCTTATGAATTAGATTTACCCTATTTTGAGCGCACGATTAAATCTACCAGTCGAGCTTCAGATTTATGCTATCGATATGAAGGAATTAAACAACTTAGAGATGCTAATTTAGCTCAACTTAATCAGCTTTCAGAGGAAAAAATTAAACAATTAGATGAGCCTTCTAACTATATCATACCAGGGATTTTTAAGCAGGCTTTTGAAACTGAAAAAAGGGCAGTTGTTTTGTTAGATGAAATTGATAAAGCTGATTTAGATTTTCCGAATGATCTCTTGGAACTTTTGGAAAAAAAACAATTTGTGATTGAAGAAATAGGAGAAACTATTCAAGCTAAATATTCCCCTATTATTTTTCTTGCTAGTAATGATGAACGGGATTTATCCGATGCGTTTTTAAGGCGTTGTCTAGTTTATTTTCTTGAATTTCCTGACCCAGACCAACTGGAAAAAATTTTAGAAAGTCGCTTTGATGATGTGCTAGATCAGAATTTAGTGAAAACTGTAATTGAACGATTTGAAACTCTACGAGAGGAAATGAGCGGAAAAAAAGTTAGCACCAGTGAACTAATTGACTGGTTTACAGTTTTAAAACGCTATGATAAAGATCAAGTCATTCAAGAATTAAATAAGGGTGGATTACCCTTTTCTAGTGTTCTGCTCAAGAATTGGGAAGATCATCAGAATTATCTATTAGAAAGAGGTGAATTAGATGAGTGAACTTCCTCTCTATGAATTATTTTCTCAACTTCGTGAAGCGGGGTTTTCTTTAGGAATAGATGAATATCAATTACTAATAGAATCTTTAAAACGTGGGTTTGGTGTCGAGAATTTATCGGCTTTAAAACGTTTATGTCAAACCCTGTGGGTTAAGTCTGACGAACAACAACGGATTTTTAATGATTGCTTTGACTCCCTGATTTTAGATTGGAAAAACCAAAGCGTGAAACGAATTTCTGGCAAGGTTTCAGATTCCCCTTTATCTGCTGTTGAAATTTCATCCCCAACTCATATAACCCCAATTGAACAACCACAGCGTTTACCCGCAGAATCTATTCTTGAATCTTTTGATCAACACCAAAATATAGATTGTAGTAAGGAAAATGATATTCAACAATTAGCTAATCGAGAAATAGCTGAAAATTCAGTTCCAGTATCCGCTAATTTAACAGAACTTCCGATAACAGCAATTTTAGACATTGAAGATGAAGTTCAAGTTGTTGCTGCGGTTAAAACCCATTATTTTAAAGTTTCCGATTATTTACCCGTTAGTCGTCAACAAATGAAAAAAACTTGGCGAAATTTACGACAACTGAAACGAGAAGGAAGACCAGAAGAATTAAATTTAGAAGCGACTGTTGATCAAATTATTCGCCAAGGAGTTTATTTAGAACCTGTTCTACAGCCCAAGCGAGTTAATCAAATTCAATTATTACTTTTAATTGATCATCGCGGTGCAATGATTCCCTTTGAAGCATTAACTGAACGCTTGCAAGAAACATTACTACCAGGAAAAAATCTTAGTAAAATTAATCTTTACTATTTTGAGCAATATCCTAATGAGCACCTTTATCGAGATCCTTATCATCGCCAAGGTGAACGAATTAGCGCGATAGTGTCTCAACTCAATCCTCAAAAAACGGTGGTTTTGATTATTAGTGATGCAGGTGCAGGACGAAGAAGTAAAAACCGTCAACAACTAGCAGAAATTCAAACATTTTTACATCAATTGGTTCCTGGTATTGCTTTATCTGACTTTACAGGTGTAGATGCTTCTATCGTTCAAGAAGGTCAAAATCAACAACCACGAGTGCGTCAAATCGTTTGGTTAAACCCATTACCTGAATATCAATGGTGGGGAACACTTGCAGAAAAAATAGCTAATATTGTCCCTATGTTTGAGTTAAGTTATCAAGGGTTACAAGATGCTATTCGGGTACTCAGGGGAGAAAAAGTTAAGAGATATCAACATAAACATATAGCTATTCAAGCAAACAGAAAAGAACTAAAATCATCCAGAGTTGATCCCAATGAAAATATTACAAAAACAAGGATAAAATATTTTTATGAAACCTATGGTCAATCCCATCTCTATTTTGCTTATCACGCTGCTTTCCCTTTAACTTTAACCCCTGATTTGGCTTACTGCTTATGGAAAAATTTTACATTAGATTGCCAAAATAATCCCTTAGATATTCCTTGGGAAGCGGTTGCTAATTTATTGCTTTCGAGTTTATGTAAATCTGTTGATGATGGCTTATATCGAATAGATCCAGAAGTCAGGAATGAGTTACTCATGCAGTTAAAAAACGATGAGCATTTTCGCATAGAACGCTTTTATCAGTTATCAGATTTTCTCTTAACTTATGTCGAAAAAAAGCTGCAACCTAGTCTTAACCCCATTCAGCAAGATTTAGCAAAATCTCAACGGTGGTTAGCACTCAGTTATGCACGAAACCCTCAACCTGCTGCTCAAGAAATTGCTCAAGCTTTGTCAGCAGCTTATGAAAATAAAACGGAACAAATGTGGTTGATTTCGGTTGTCGAGTCCTTGGCAGAACCCCTGATTGATAATGGTTTTGAACCCTTGTTAACTTATGGTCGAAGTATCAAAAAATATAACCAAAGTAACTCACAAGAAAAGCTAGAAGTGGCTAGGGAATTGAATCGTCAAGCTCCTATTGTGGTTGAGGGAATTTCGTTACCGGTTCCCGAACTTCCGACACCAGAACCCGATGTCGATCTTCCTGAAAATTTACAATAACCGTATTCAAAGCCCACGTCTTTCAAGCGTGGGATGTAGAATACCCGCCTTTAGGCGGAGTGAAGGCTAGTGAGAGTTTTGGTTAGCAATATACTTTTTGATAGTTTCACTAGAAACAGAACCAGCCGTCCCACAATAATAGCTTCGACTCCACAAAGAAGGTAGTTTAAGTAAATGAGGAAATTCTTTTCTTAATATTCTTGATGATGCCCCTTTGATTCTGAACATAATTTGATGTGGAGCAATCAAAGGGTGACAACTAATAAATAAATGCACATGATCAGGCATTATCTCCAGAGCTAGGACATCACATTCTAGCTCTTTTGCTTTTTGGTAGATAATTTCCTCTAATCTTCTGCTCACTCCGTTAACCAACACCCTTTTCCTCCTTTTTGGGCAAAAGACAAAATGATAGTTGATCAGACTAACTGATGTGTTTTTTCTTCTATATTGATTTTCTGTCATTGTCGATACACACGATTCATCAACCTTATGTTATCATGGATGACATGACAAAAATAACTCGGACGATTAAATTGAAATTCGTGGATCTCAACCGTTGTAAAGCTCAGGTGTTTGAGCAAATGACGGCAGAAAACACACGGGTTGCCAACAAGCTGTTGTCATTGCCGATTAAAGAACGGCGTAAAATGACAACAGCTAAAATTATGTCCGAGTTAAAATCTGCCCTTGTTAACCAAGTAATCCGACATACCACATCACCCACAGGTCGTAAAACCAAACAATATAAAGTTCTTCCTGTGGAAGTTAACAACCAAAACTGGAAGTTAACCCTAAAAGGGAATACTTATTCAATTAGTTTTCCAACCCTTAAAGGTGAAAAAAGAATTCCCATTGAAGTTGCATCTCCCCATTGGCAACCTGTTTTAGACGGATTGTTAGAGGGAACAATTCAAGGGGGTTCTTTTAAATTAATTAAACATCGAAATAAGTGGTATGCCTATCTGTCAATTACTGAGGATGTTCCAGAAGTTAAGACGGAGAAAAGATTAGGATGTGACCGAGGACAGAATAATTTAGCGGTAGTTGCACCTAAACAGGGTTTTGGTAAGTTCTTTAATGGTCAAAGCGTTAAGCATCGGAGACGTTATTTTCAACAACGAAGAAAACAACTTCAAGAAGCTAAAAAGTTTCGAGCATTAAAGAAATGGGACAAAAAAGAACGACGATGGATGGATGCAATCAATCATACAATCAGCCGTCGAATTGTTCGTTTTGCCGAATACCATAATGCTGATGTTGTTATTGAGGATTTAGAAGGATGTCGAAGCACAATGAAACAGAGCCAAAAATCTCGTTCTGATTCCGGTGAATCTCGACATAATTGGTCTTATTATTCTTTGGAACAGAAACTTAATTATAAGTTGGCTCTTAAAGGATTGAAATTAATTAAAAGACCTGCGCCATACACTTCCAAATCCTGTTCAACCTGTGGTTTTATTGGTAAAAGAAATCGACATGATTTCAATTGCCCTAATGGTCACTACCATAACTCTGATTTGAATGCTGCGAAAAACCTAGCTCAATGGGACGGTTTTTCTTGTCAGTTAGACCTACAGAGAGATGCTTCTGTAATGGATTCATCCGGTTTAACTGATGGGGTGCTTGGCACACCCCTGAACTCGGTGAATACAGTCAAACAAGAGTATATTCAACTGTCTCTGCTTGACTGGACTAGATACGAGAATCCCACCCCTTTAGCGTAGCGCAGGGGTGGGAGTGTCAATAACCTTCTCCTTTGAAACCGTTACTGTTAACAAAAAGGGTGAAATCATCAAACGGGAAACCAAACAAGCGCGATACTTCATCGAAGACCTGGGGGATGGAGTCACTTTAGACATGGTTTATATTCCTGGGGGGACATTCCTCATGGGTTCACTGAAAACGGAAAAAGGCAGCTACGATTATGAACGCCCTCAGCATCGAGTTACAGTCCCCCCCTTTTTCATGGCCAAATATCCCATCACCCAAGCGCAATGGAAAGTCGTTGCGAACTGGCCGAAAATTCAACGAGATCTCAAACCAGACCCTTCTGACTTCAAAGGGGATAACCGACCTGTAGAAAATGTTCAATGGTACGATGCGGTAGAATTTTGTACCCGACTACTCCAACACACCGGACGCCCCTATTGTTTACCATCAGAAGCCCAATGGGAATATGCTTGTCGTGCTGGAACTACCACCCCGTTTTACTTTGGGGAAACGATAACCAGTGATTTAGCCAATTATGATGGCAACTACACCTATGCAGA
This sequence comes from Planktothrix tepida PCC 9214, assembly GCF_900009145.1. Classification (NCBI taxonomy): domain Bacteria; kingdom Bacillati; phylum Cyanobacteriota; class Cyanophyceae; order Oscillatoriales; family Microcoleaceae; genus Planktothrix; species Planktothrix tepida. The sequence goes on along the minus strand of NZ_LN889803.1, from coordinate 209,165 downwards.
TGAACCGAAAGGGAAATATCGAGAGGAAACTACCCCGGTCGGTGAATTTCCGCCTAATGCCTTTGGATTATATGATCTCCATGGCAATGTCTGGGAATGGTGCGCCGATCCTTGGCATGGCAACTATGAAGGAGCTCCAACACAAGGAGAAGTTTGGGATGAACAGAATAATAATGATAATCGTTATCAAATTTATAACGTTGAAAATTTAACCAAATTATTAAGCAGCAATCAAAACCGGGTGATACGCGGAGGTTCGTGGTACGACAATCCCTGGTATTGCCGCGGTGCCTATCGTAACAGGCTCGGGCCGGACAGTCGGAACAGGTACTTCGGATTTCGTGTTGTTTCCCTCCCGCCTGCGTGGACTCTTTAGCCCTTTGCTCTTTAGCTCTTTTGCCCTTTACCCTTCTTTTTTTTACCCTTAGCGAGCGAAGCGAGCTTTAAAATTTTTTTTCAAAAACGATATTAAGTTTTGTAACTTTCAGAAACCGGGTTTTTGAGTTAAGTTAATACTCAGCATCAAAATCTGGATAAAAACCCGGTTTCTTGATTACTCTATATTAAGAACTGTTAAGCCATTGAGGATCAGGACGGGTGAACACAGGACGACGGGTGATTGTGATCGGGGCGGGAATTGGGGGATTAACCGCCGGGGCGTTATTAGCTTATCGGGGATATTCCGTTTTAATCTTAGACCAAGCCATCGTACCGGGGGGATGTGCTTCCACTTTTCAACGTCGGGGGTTTACCTTTGATGTCGGGGCGACTCAGGTAGCAGGTCTCGAACCGGGTGGCATTCATCACCGCATTTTCACGGAGTTAGGAATAGAATTGCCCGCCGCAACTCCCTGTGATCCCGCTTGTGCGGTGTTTTTACCCGGAGAAACCGAACCCATCCAAGTGTGGCGAGCCCCGCAAAAATGGCAACAGGAACGACAACGACAATTTCCGGGGAGTGAACCGTTTTGGCAGTTAATGGCGACGTTATTTGAGGCGAGTTGGCGGTTTCAAAGCCGTGACCCCGTGTTACCGCCTCGGAATTTATGGGATTTGGGACAGTTAATACAAGCGGTGCGTCCCGATACCTTAATCACCTTACCCTTTGCCTTGATGACGGTGGCTGATGCGTTACGGTTGTATAATTTACAGGACAATCTTCGCCTCAAAACCTTTTTAGATTTACAACTGAAATTATATTCTCAAGTTGATACGGAAGAAACGGCTTTATTGTACGCAGCAACGGCGTTAGGGGTGTCTCAGGAACCTCAAGGATTATCCCATCTTCAAGGCAGTATGCAGGTGTTAAGCGATCGCTTAGTTGAAGCTTTAGAACGAGATGGCGGTAAACTCTTAATGCGGCATACCGTTGAAGGAATTGAAACAGAAAACGGTCAAGCCGTAGCTGTTAAAATTAGAAATCAAAAAACCGGAGAAGTTTGGCGAGAAACAGCAGATCAAATTGTTGCTAATGTCACGGTACAAAATTTAATTCAATTGTTAGATGAAAAACCTGAAAAATCCCGCCCGACCTTATCGATTTCATTCCCTTTATATCAACGACGAATTGAAAAATTACCTCCGGCATCTGGCGCATTTGTGATTTATTTAGGAGTGCAACAACAAGCGATTCCGGCTAATTGTCCTCCCCATTTACAATTTCTCTATGATTATCAAGGCGTTATTGGCGAAAATAATTCTTTATTTGTGTCAGTCAGCCACCCCGGAGACGGACGAGCACCTGAAGGACAAGCCACAATTATTGCTTCTAGTTTTACCGATACTCAACAATGGTGGCAGTGTTCAGATTATCAACAATTAAAACAACAGTATACAGACACCGCCATTAACCGTTTAAGGTCTTACTTTGACTTAACCCCAGAAACAATTATTTACCAAGAAGCCGCCACCCCTCGCACCTTTGAACGCTATACTGCTCGTGATCAAGGAGTGGTTGGGGGAGTGGGTCAACGACTTTCCACCTTTGGGCCGTTTGGATTAGCGAATCGTACCCCCATTAAACACCTTTGGTTAGTGGGAGATTCTACCCATCCGGGTGAGGGAACCGCAGGGGTTTCTTATTCCGCTTTAACCGTTGTTCGACAAATTGAAGCTTCGATATTTTAGATAAAATGGCGATAGTTTTTTATTCTTGATGCTCTTTCTGGTCTAAATCTGAGTGACGGAGAACGGTAAGAATCAGCGTGATATCTTCATTCGGAAGGGGAAATTTAGAAGACTTTAATAACTCTGCTTTTAAAGAATCAACAAGGACGAGATAACCTTCGGAATCAAATGTAAAATCTTCTAAGGTTAATCCTAAAAACAGAAGTTTGTTAGAGATTTCTTGATGAATCACGTCCCTAACATTAACTTCTGGTTCTAAACAGTGGGGATGCTGTAATAACCAAAGAGTTGTTTGAGGACAGGTATTAACGACGGCTTGAACAGCCTTGATCAAGACTTGTTTAATATGATTGGGATTAGGAATAAAGCTGAGAAAATTTTTCAGAATAGAAAGGTTATTGACGTTCTGATCTTTCAGTAACGCAATAGCAATATTAATCGTCATTTCAAAATCTTGTGAGTAGGAATACATAGTTTTGATGATTAATTAGGGACTCAAGAATAACGCTAATGATTTACATCTAAGATTAATCTGGCAATTTAGCAAACTTTAATAAAGGCATAAACTAGCTTTATCTTGGTTTATCCGGCAAATAACAATGCAAAGTTTCTAACAACATTTCCGGCCAGAATGGTTTGTATAAAATTGCATTGGGTAAGTAATTAGTTTGCCATTTATCGGTGGTTTTTAATTCATATCCAGTGGTTAAAATAAACGGCATTTTTTCATCCTTAAAATCACTGCGAATTTTTTTGAGCAATTCCAATCCATTCCCATCAGGAAGGGTGTAACTACATAAAATGAGATCAGGATCTTCTTCTTTTAGCCGTTCATAACCTTCTTGAATTGTATGAGCTTTTACGGTATAAAAACCCATTTCCATAAGCCATTCCGATAAAACTTCCAGCAGAAATTTATCGTTTTCAAGAGTTAATATTTTGTACATAATTCCTTCCTAGTTTAGGTATTTTATCTATCTTCTATCTACAAAAAATTTATGAATTTTTTATGAATTTAATAAAAATTAAATATTTACTTTGATAATTGATAATTGATAATTGATAATTGATAATTGATAATTGATAATTGATAATTGATAATTGATAATTGATAACTGTCAACTGATAACTGTCAACTGATAGCT